>CAYYOE010000200.1:3113-5998 GCA_964473055.1 uncultured Rhodobacterales bacterium
AGCCGCTACCGCGAACCCAAGCGCGCCGCCGACGACCTGGATCTTGGCCCGCTGGTGGAAACGCACATGACGCGGTGCATTTCCTGCACCCGCTGCGTGCGCTTCACGACCGAAGTCGCGGGCATCACCCAGATGGGCCAGACGGGGCGCGGCGAGGACAGCGAGATCACGTCCTACCTGGGGCAGACGCTGGCGAGCAATCTGCAGGGCAACATCATCGACCTTTGCCCCGTGGGGGCGCTGACGTCGAAGCCCTATGCGTTCACCGCGCGGCCGTGGGAGCTGACCAAGACGGAAACCATCGACGTGATGGATGCACTGGGGTCCAACATCCGGGTGGATACCAAAGGCCGCGAGGTCATGCGGATGCTGCCGCGCAACCATGACGGCGTGAACGAGGAGTGGATTTCCGACAAGACGCGCTTTGTCTGGGACGGCCTCAGACGGCAGCGACTGGACCGCGCTTACGTCCGGGTCGATGGCAAGCTGAAGCCGGTGGGCTGGGGCGAGGCGCTGGCGACCGCGGCCGCGGCCATCAAGGGGCGGCGTGTGGCGGGCCTTGTGGGTGATCTGGTCCCGGTCGAGGCCGCGTTCAGCCTGAAGCGGCTGGTGGAAGCCGCGGGCGGTGTCGTGGAGTGCCGGGTGGACGGCGCAGCGCTGCCCCCGGGCAACCGGGGCGCCTATGCGGGCACGGCGGCCATAGAGGACATCGACAGCGCGGCAGCGATCCTTCTGGTCGGCACCAACCCGCGCGACGAGGCGCCGGTGCTGAACGCGCGCATCCGCCGGGCCTGGACGCGGGGCGCGATGATCGGCCTGGTCGGGCCCGACGTCGATCTGACCTACGACTACCACCATGTCGGCACCGACCGCGCCGCGCTGGCATCCCTGATGGACCAGGACGTGAGCGGGCTGGAGGGCAAGTCCAAGCTTGTGATCCTGGGACAGGGCGCGATCCGGGGGGCGGACGGCGCGGCGGTGCTGGCGCAGGTGCTGGCGCTGTGCGAGCGGACGGGGTCGAAGCTGCTGGTTCTGCACACGGCGGCGGCGCGCGTTGGTGCCATGGATGTGGGCGCGGTGGCGCCGGGCGGTCTGGCCGATGTGCTGGCGGCGGAAACCATCGTGAACCTCGGCGCGGATGAGATCGAGGTTCCGGCCGGGCCCACCGTTATCTACATCGGCCACCACGGCGACCGGGGCGCGCACCGGGCGGATGTGATCCTGCCGTCGGCCGCCTGGGTCGAGGAGAACGGGCTGTTCGTGAACACCGAGGGCCGCCCGCAGCTTGCCATGCGCGCGAGCTTCCCGCCGGGCGAGGCAAAAGAGACCTGGGCCATCCTGCGCGCGCTGTCCGGGGAACTCGGGGCGGCCCTTCCCTGGGACAGCCTGGCGCAGTTGCGACAGGCGCTGGTCAAGGCGCATCCGCATCTTGGCCGGATCGACGAGGTGCCCGAGAATGCAGTCGCGCCGGTCGAAGGCCGGGCGCTTGGGGACGGTGACGTCGGGACCGCGGTGGCGGATTTCTACCTGACGAACCCGGTCGCGCGGGCCAGCGCGTTGATGGCGGATCTCAGCCGCCGTGCAGGGGCGCGCGATGCGCAGCCGCTGGCGGCCGAGTAGGGCCTTGCGGATGGGGGCATTGATGATCGCTGGCGGGTTGGCGGTGGGCTGTGTGCCCGCGCCCGTCGGCGGTTCGCCCGAGTATCTTGGCGCGGTCGCCCGGCTGGTCACGGACGATGTCTTGCAGTCCGAAGTGCGGTTCCGTGGCACGCCCGACGAAGGTCGGGCCTACGGGCTGTGCGTGGCGGCGATGGCCGCCACCCTGCGTGGCGACGTCTGGCTGCGGCATCTGCGCACCATTGCACACGACGAGGCTGGCGTTCGCTGGCTCGATACGCTTTACAGCCTCTCGCAGGCCCGGCCCGAAGGCGTGGAACCGATCCGCGCCCGCGAGGCCGTCGTGGACTGCGAGACGAACGGGATCCCGGTGGTATGAGGCCCCATGACTGAGTTTCTGACCACCCCCGCCGGGATCGCCCTGACCATCGCCGCCCAGAGCCTGCTGGTGCTGGGCTTCGTGATGGTGTCGCTGCTGTTCCTCGTCTACGGTGATCGCAAGATCTGGGCGGCGGTGCAGATGCGCCGGGGCCCGAACGTCGTGGGGGCCTGGGGCCTGCTGCAGACGGTCGCGGACGCGCTGAAGTATGTCGTCAAGGAAATCGTGGTGCCCGCTGGCGCTGACCGACCGGTGTTCTTCCTTGCGCCGATGACGTCCTTCGTGTTGGCGATGATCGCCTGGGCGGTGATCCCGTTCAACGAAGGCTGGGTGCTGGCCGACATCAACGTGGCCATCCTGTACGTCTTTGCGGTGTCGTCGCTCGAGGTCTACGGCGTCATCATGGGCGGATGGGCGTCGAACTCGAAGTACCCGTTTCTCGGCAGCCTGCGGTCGGCGGCGCAGATGATTTCCTACGAGGTGTCCATCGGTCTCATCATCGTGGGGGTGATCATTTCCACCGGGTCGCTGAACCTGTCGGACATCGTGCGCGCGCAGGATACGGGCTGGGGCATCTTCGGCTGGTACTGGCTGCCGCACCTGCCGATGGTCGCGCTGTTCTTCATCAGCGCGCTGGCCGAAACCAACCGCCCGCCGTTCGATTTGCCCGAGGCGGAATCGGAACTGGTGGCGGGGTACCAGGTGGAATATTCGTCCACGCCGTTCCTTTTGTTCATGGCGGGCGAGTACATCGCGATCTTCCTGATGTGCGCGCTGATGTCCTTGCTGTTCTTCGGCGGCTGGCTGTCGCCCATTCCCGGCCTGCCTGACGGCGCGCTGTGGATGGTCGCCAAGATGGCGTTCTTCTTCTTCCTCTTCGCGATGGTGA
>CAYYOE010000201.1:0-5980 GCA_964473055.1 uncultured Rhodobacterales bacterium
GCCGACCTGTATCCCTACCCCAACACGATCCGCGCCCTGCGCCTGACCGGGGCCGAGATCGTGGACTGGCTGGAACGCTCGGCCAGCCTCTTCCGCCAGATCACCCCGGGGTCGCAGGATGCGGACCTCATGGACCGGGACGCGCCCGCCTACGACTTTGACGTGATCGAGGGGCTGACCTGGCGGATCGACCTGTCGCGGCCCGCGAAACATGCGCGCGATGGCCTGCCTGCCCGGCCGGGGCCAGGTCGGGTCACGGACGTCTGCCACCACGGTGCGCCGATTGACCCGGACGCGCCCTTCATCCTCGCGACCAACAGCTATCGTGCCGGCGGGGGCGGGGCGTTTCCCGGCGTCCGAGCGGATGCGATCGTGCTGGACGCGCCAGACACCAACCGCGACGCCGTGCTGCGGCACATCATCGAGCAGGGCACGCTGGGCCCGACCCGGGGCGCCACATGGGCCTTTGTTCCGATGCCCGGCACGACCGTCACCTTCGCCAGCGCCCCGCAGGCGCGCGCCCACCTGGCCGAGGTGTCGTCTCCACGGATCGAGGATGCGGGCGATGCGGGCGACGGCTTTGCCCGGTTCCGCATCCGGCTTTGACCGCAGGATCGGCAGGGCGGCCTGAATTTCGGGCATTTGCGCTTGCATCCGACCAAAAAGGCGGCAGTCTGCGCGGATCGGGGAAGCAGCCTCGGCCTGCGGTTGACGCGGGCATACGCAGCATACTTCCCCTTCGACCGGACATCAGATCCGGGGATCACGATCAAGGGGAGTGTATCCGTGACTTACGCCGCCAGAACCTTCGCCACCGCCACCATTGCCGCCACGCTGCTGGTCTCTGCCGCCAGTGCCCAGACCAAGATCGACTTCGCGCTGGACTGGCGCTTCGAAGGGCCGTCGGGCCCTTACTTCCTGTCCATCGACAACGGCCACTTCGCCGCCGAAGGTCTGGAGGTGGAAATCTCTGCCGGCACCGGGTCGGTCGAGACGATCCCGAAGATCGCGACAGGCGCCTTTCCGGTGGGCTTCGGCGACATCAACACCGTCATCAAGTTTCTCGACCAGAACCCCGGCGCGCCCGTCACCGCCGTGATGATGATCTACGACAAGCCCGCCTTCGCCATCGTCGGACGCCGCTCGCAGGGCGTCGAGGGCCCGAAGGACCTTGAAGGCCGCATCCTCGGCGCACCCCCGCCCGATGGCGCCTGGGCGCAGTTCCCCGCCTTTGCCAGCGCCAACGACCTCGACGTGTCGAAGATCACGGTCGATCCCGTGGGCTTCCCGGTGCGCGAGCCGATGTTGGCCGAAGGCAAGGTCGACGCCATCGCGGGCTTTTCCTTCTCGGCAGTCCTGAACCTCAAGCGGCTGGGTGTGCCCGAGGACGACATCTCGCTGATCCTGATGGCCGACCACGGGGTCGAACTCTACGGCAACGCGATCCTCGTCAACTCCGACTGGGCCGAAGCGAACCCGGAAACCCTGACCGCCTTCCTGCGCGCGGTCGCGAAGGGGTGGGCCGACGCGGTCGAAAACCCGCAGTCCGCGATTGACGCGATGATGCCGCGCAACCCGGCCGCCGATGCGGGCCTGGAACTGGAACGCCTTGAAATGGCGTTGCGCGACAACGTCATCACCGACTGGGTGCGCGCCAACGGCATGGGCAACATCGACCCCGCCCGGATGGAAACGGCCCTGTCGCAGATCGCCGAGACCTACACGTTCCAGAATCCCGTCGATGCCGGCCTCTATTTCACCGACGCCTTCCTGCCCGACGACGGCAGCCTGATGGTGGCAGAGTAAACCCGGTTGCGCGCCGGGGGTTCGCCCGGCGCGCGACCTTTACGGGGGCAGGCATGGCCAGCGGCAACCTCATCGAGATCAAGGGCGTCACCCATGCCTACCGCACTGCGGCGGGCCCGCTGCCGGTGCTCGACAACCTCAACATCGCGGTGCCCGAGGGCGGCTTCGTCGCCGTCGTGGGCCCGTCCGGTTGCGGCAAGTCCACCCTGACGCGCCTGATCGCGGGCCTGATGAAGCCCGACGAGGGCGAGGTCTGGCTGCATGGCGAACGCGTCCGAGGCCCGCGCAAGACGGTGGGGATGGCGTTCCAGAACCCGGTCCTGCTGGAATGGCGCACGATCCTGCACAACGTCATCCTGCCGCTGGAAATCGTGGCGCCCTCGATGCCGCGCGCCAAGCGCGAGGCCCGCGCCCGAGAACTTCTCGCCCTTGTCGGGCTGACCGGATTCGAGGACAAGCGCCCCTCGGAACTGTCGGGCGGCATGCGCCAGCGCGCGTCGCTGTGCCGGGCGCTGGTCCACCAGCCCGAGGTGCTGATCCTCGACGAACCCTTCGGCGCGCTGGATGCCTTCACGCGCGAGGACCTCTGGCAGACCATGCACCAGGTCAAGGCGCGCGAACCCTTCACCGGGGTGCTCATCACCCACGACCTGCGCGAATCGATCTTCCTGGCCGACCAGGTGGTGGTGCTGTCGGGCCGTCCCGCGACCACGCAGTATGTCCTGCCGGTCAAGCGCGACCATGTGCCCACGCTCGACGACCTCTATACCCCCGAGACAACCGAGATGCTGCACATCCTGCGCCACCAGATCGAAATCGCCCAGGGCCGCGCCGCGCCCGATCCTGACGGGCCAGACGCGCGAAAGGCTGCCGAATGAACTGGCGACAAGTGGCGGTGCCCGTCGCGGCGCTGGCGGTGTTCGTGGCGTTCTGGGAAGGGTTGGTCTGGTACCACGGCTGGCCGACTTACGTCATGGCCGCGCCATCGGATCTCGGCCCGGCCTATCGCCGGTTCTGGCCGCTGTTCGTCGACGGGGCCTGGGCCACGCTCTGGCGCACCGTGGCGGGGCTGCTGATCGCCGTCGTCTTCGGCACGGTCATCGGCATGATCATGGGCTTCTCGCGCATCATGCGGGATGCGCTCTATCCGCTGCTGGTCGGGTTCAACGCGATCCCGAAGGCGACCGTGGTGCCGATCATCGCGCTGATGTTCGTGGGCCAGCACGATTTCAACACCGTGCTCATGGCCTTCATGATCTCGTTCTTCCCGATCGCGGTGTCGGTGGGCATAGGGCTGTCGACGCTGGAACCCGAATATCGCGACATCCTGCGCTCGCTCGGCGCGTCCAAGATCACGATCTTCTGGAAGATCGCCTTGCCCAAAACCCTGCCGGAATTCTTCGGCGCGCTGAAGGTGGCGGTGACGCTGGCCTTCATCGGCACGAACCTGGTCGAGATCATCAGCCCCCATGGCCGCGGCCTCGGCGCGCTGTTCGATTCGGGGCGGGCCAATTCGGACTACCCGCTGATGTTCGCGGTGCTGATCGTTCTCGCGGTGCTTGGCATCCTTCTCTACTACGTCGTGGTTGCCCTCGAACGCATCTTCGCGGGTTGGGCCGACCGCGCGCCGGCCTGACGCGGGGACCGGGCGGGGCTACACCGCGGCGCGCATGGGTTCGGGTTCGGCCGGTGCGTGGCGCGCAATCACGTCCAGCAGTTCGGCCTTGCGAAACGGCTTGGACAGGTGGCCTGTCATCCCGGCACCCATATAGCTGACCAGCTGGTGCGGCAGGGCATTGGCCGACAACGAGTAGATCGGCAAGGGATCCAGCGCGCGCTCACGCTCTTCGGCGCGGATCAGCGCGGTGGCCTCGACCCCGCCCATGACCGGCATCTGGATGTCCATGAAGATCAGGTCGATCCCGCCCTTGCGCCAGCGGTCCACCGCGGCGCGGCCGTCCGGCGCGACGCAGAGCTCGGCCACCGACGGGCCGATCATCCGCTTCAGCAGCATCAGGTTTGTGGCGTTGTCCTCGGCGGCCAGAACACGCAGCGGAAAGACGACGCGGGACTCTGCCGCTGGCAGGACGGCTTCCGCGACCGTGTCCGCGACACGCCGTTGCGGCGCATTGGCCGCCGTCCGCACCGGGATCCGGGCCGAAACGGCGGTGCCTTTGCCCTGCGCGCTCTCGACGTGAAGGGTGCCACCCATCATCTGGACCAGTTGGCGCGAAATCGTCAGCCCAAGCCCCGTGCCGCCAAAGCGCCGGCTGTGCGAGGCATCGCTTTGGACGAACGGGTCCATCACACGCCTCAGTGCGGCGGGGTCGATCCCGATCCCGGTGTCGCGCACGGTGAAGCACAGGCAGGCCTCCCCATCGCGCCCCCCGGCCATGGCCGCCTGCAGCGTGACCTCGCCGCGCTCGGTGAACTTGACCGCGTTCGAGACAAGGTTGGCAAGGATCTGGCGCATCCGCAGGGGATCGCCCTGGACGCGGTCCGGCAAGCTGTCGTCCACCACGGCGCGCAGCCCGACGCCCTTGTCCGCGGCGGCCTTGGCGAACATCGCGACAACCTCGCGGGCCATGGCAGCTGGCGCCACCTCGCCATCTTCCAGTTCCATGCGCCCGGCCTCGATCTTGGTCAGGTCCAGCACCTGATTGACGATCCCCAGCAGGTGTTCGGCCGAAACCGAAACGGTTTCCACCAGTTCGGTCTGGTCGGCGTCCAGCCGCGTTGCGCGCAGCAGTTCCGTCGCCCCGATGACACCGTTCAAGGGTGTGCGGACCTCGTGGCTCATGTTGGCGAGAAAGCTGGATTTCAGTTCCGACGCGCTGTTGGCCGCGGCCAGCAGGTTGCTTTCCCGTTGGCGGGCGCGGTCGGCCAGGGCAAGCTCCAGCGCCAGATAGGCCAGTCCGGCAAGGGCAACGAGACCGATCAGCAGGTCGAAGTCACCGGTAGCCGAGCGTACCGAACCGCCGAGTTCCCCCAGAAAGCGGGCGCGGTTCTGGTTGAACTCGTTCGACCACAGCCGCCGCGTCCGTGCGGACAATTCGTCAAGCCCCGGCACCAGCGCCCGCGCCTGTTCGGTAGTCATCGGGGTGTCGCCGTAGACCGTGGCATCGGCCTGCACCAGAAGGGCCATATAGTCGGCCTTCAGGGGAACAAGGCCGTCAACATCGATTCGCTCGGCAAACCCCAGCGCGCCGATCCTGCTCCACAGGATGTCGAAGGCAAGCTGGACCTCGGCATCGGACACCGTTCCATCGGCATAGCCGTAAAGCTGCGAAACGAGGTTCTTCGTCTCGATCTGCAACTCGGACAGCGACCAGGCGTGTTCGATGATTGCGTGGCCGTAGTCTGCCTGTCGGTCCAGCAGCGCCGCCCGGTGGTTCACCAGCGCCGCCACCAGCGCCGCCAGCGCCGCCAGGATGATCGCGCCGCGCTGGATCGTGCCGCCACGCCCCGGCTGGCGCAGGCCCTGCATCAGCGAAAGACGATGTCGCGCAGTTGCCAGACCATGAACGTGTCGAACCGGTCATGGGCCGGGCGCAAGCTGTCCTGCGGATAGACGATCCAGATCGGGCCGCGGTCGCGCACGCGCATCGGCTGGCCGTTCTGGTCCAGCGCCAGGAACACGTCATGGTCTGCCGCGTGGGCGAAGGGAATCTCGACCCGATAGTCGTTCAGGGCGGTCGCCTCGATCACCGTTCCCGTCGCATCAACGGCCGCGATCAGCGCCGCCAGTGGCACGCCCGAGAATTCCTGCGGGCCCTCGGTGAAGGATGTCACCGTGGTGATCGTCGTCCAGCCGATCGATTGCAGCCTGGCGCGGTCGAAGACTAGAACCTCGCCCCCGGCCTGCGCCACGGTCAGGATCACCGGCCCTTCAGGCGCTTGCGGATCAAGCGCGGCGGCGTGCGGGGCGCTGACCAGAATGGCGCCAAGAAACAGGAAGGCTGCAGCGGCGGCGCGCAGGGAATCCGGAAGATTGCGCATGGTTCGTCCTTTCGGTCCGATCACGATTGCCCCGGGGGGTATCACCTGCGGGTTAAGGGATAGCGAAGCGCCGCGGGCGATCTGCCCGATCACCCGCCCTTGCGGGACGGGCGTCGAGCGGCTATCTCTCGGTTCGAGAGGTTGGCGCGGGCGAGCGCCTCGCCAACCCGGTCAG
>CAYYOE010000202.1:0-5977 GCA_964473055.1 uncultured Rhodobacterales bacterium
TGCCGTCGGCGCGCACCTTGGCGGTCTGGCCGCGCGGGCCTTCCAGCACCTCGCCTGGGCGCAGAAGCCCGCGTTCTACCAGCGCGCCGAAAGGCACGCGGGGTTCCTGGCGCTTGGCCGTGGTGGTCGCGATGGAGGCGCGGTCCCAGGGGCGGACGTCGCCGATGCGGGCGGTGGCGGCGGCGATGTAGGCCGCCTCGCGTTCGATCCCGATCCAGCGGCGGCCCAGCATCTTGGCCACGGCGCCGGTCGTGCCGGTGCCGAAGAACGGGTCCAGCACCACGTCGCCGGGGTTGGTGGTGGCGACAAGGATGCGGTGCAACAGCGCCTCGGGCTTCTGCGTCGGATGCGCCTTGTCGCCCTGCGCGTCCTTCAGACGTTCGTGCCCGGTGCACAGCGGGATCGTCCAGTCCGACCGCATCTGCAGGCCTTCGTTCAGGGCCTTCAGCGCGTCGTAGTTGAACGTGTACTTCGCCCCTTCCGACCGGGACGCCCAGATCAACGTCTCATGCGCGTTGGTAAAGCGCTTGCCGCGGAAGTTGGGCATCGGGTTCGACTTGCGCCAGACCACGTCGTTCAGCAGCCAGAAGCCCGCGTCCTGGATCGCGGCGCCGACGCGGAAGATGTTGTGGTAGCTGCCGATCACCCAGATCGCGCCGTTCGGTTTCAGAAGGCGGCGTGCGGCGGCCAGCCAGTCCTTGGTGAAGCGGTCATAGGCGGCGAAGCCGTCGAACTGGTCCCAGGCATCATCGACCGCATCGACCAGAGAATTGTCGGGGCGGTGCAGCGTGCCCTTCAGTTGCAGGTTGTAGGGCGGGTCGGCGAAGATCAGGTCGACGCTGCCTTCGGGCAGGCTGCGCATCATGTCGATGCAATCGCCGTCCAGGATCATGTCGAGAGGCAGCACGGGGGCTGCCTTGGCCTTGGTCGTCATCGTCTCTGCCTCTGCCCATCTGCGCCTCTGACGGGCGCTGCGGTTGTGGGTCAAACATGAGTCAGGGGCGATTCGGCGTCAAATTGTTTTTTGAATCAGTCACTTGCGATTTCCTCTTGGCACAATATCTGGTGCACGGGTGCAAATGACCGCCTATGGTGTGGGGTGACGCCCAGATTTCGAAGCGCCTCGCGGTGGGATTGTGTCGGATAACCGGCGTTGGCGTCCCAGCCGTAGCCGGGGAACTGTTGCGCCAGATCCACCATGATCCGGTCGCGCGTCACCTTGGCGATGATCGAGGCGGCGGCGACCGACAGGCAGCGGGCGTCGCCCTTGACCAGCACTTCGGCGGGGCAGGGCATGTCCCGGGGGATCAGGTTGCCGTCGATCAGGGCGTGGTCGACCGGGCCAAGCGCCGCCAGCGCCCGGACCATGGCCAGGTGGGACGCGCGCAGGATGTTCATCGCGTCGATCTCGGCCACGCTGGCCTGTCCCACGCCGACCTGCGCGGTGGCGTGGATCGCGTCGAACAGCCGGGCGCGGGCGGCGGCGGACAGGCGTTTGCTGTCGTTCAGGCCTTCGGGGACCTGGGCCGGGTCCAGGATGACCGCGGCGGCCACCACCGGCCCCGCCAGCGGGCCACGGCCGGCCTCGTCGACACCGGCGACGCGGGTCAGGCCGCGGGCGATGGCGGCGGCCTCGAACGCGAAATCGGGGCGGGTCATTCGGCCATTCCCGGCGCGGTGCGGGCCAGGTCGAAGGCCTTGCGCATGACCGTGGGCAGGCTGGCCGGGCGGAAGTCGGCGGCAGGGACGAAACTGCCGCGCGTCGGGGTGGTGCCATTGGGCACGCGGGCGGCCAGCACACGCAGGCGCAGGTCGAAGTGGGTGAAGGTGTGGCGCACCTCGGCCCCTGTGTCGTGCCAGTCGGCGGCCAGTGGCGGGTCGCCGGACGGGGCGTGGGCTTTCACGTCGGGCCAGTCCGTTCCGGGCCAGCCGAGCATGCCGCCCAGAAGCCCCCGGTCAGGACGGCGTTCCAGAAGCCATGCGCCATCGTCGGTGCGGGCGATCCAGGCGGTGCCGTGGCGCGTGGGTTTCTGCGCCTTGGGCGTCTTGCGCGGCAACTCGCCGCTGATCCCTTGCGCGCGGGCGGCGCAGGGGTCGGACCAGGGGCAGATGCCACAGGCGGGGTTGCGGGGCGTACAGATCGTGGCGCCCAGGTCCATCACCGCCTGCGCATAGTCGCCGGGGCGGTCCTGCGGGGTCAGGCTGGCGGCGAGGCGGGTCAGTTCGGGCTTGGCCCCGGGCAGCGGTGTCTGCACGGCAAAGCGGCGTGCCATGACCCGTTCCACGTTGCCGTCCACCACGGTCTCCGCCCGGTCGAAGGCGATGGCGGCGATGGCGGCGGCCGTGTAGGGGCCGATGCCGGGGAGGGTGCGTAGGCCCTCGGCGGTGTCGGGGAAGCGTCCGTCGCGGTCGCGCGCGACAACCCGGGCGCAGGCCAGCAGGTTGCGCGCCCGGGCGTAGTAGCCCAGGCCCGCCCATTCGGCCATGACTGCCGCGTCCTCGGCCGCCGCCAGATCGCCGACCGTCGGCCAGAGGTCGGTGAAGCGCAGGAAATAGTCCCGAACGGCGGCAACGGTCGTCTGTTGCAGCATCACCTCGGACAGCCAGACGCGATACGGGTCGGGGCGGATGCCTGCCGCGCGGTCGCCGGGCGACACGCGCCAGGGCAGGACGCGGGCGTGGCGGTCGTACCAGTCCAGCAGGTCCCCCGCCGCCGATGCGCCGGTTTCCGCCGGTCGTTCGCGTTCGTCACGCAAAGTTCACCGCCCCCCGGGACCGATTTCTTGTGCCTGCTGCAGCGGCAGACATATACTCACCGAACCGGAAAGACACGAGGTCATGGCCGCACGCCCGAAATCCGACCAGGCACAGGACGCTGCCCCGGCCCGTCGCAAGCGCGGGTTCGAGCGGGCAGGCGGACTCGTGGCGACCCGGATCCGGCAAGCGGGTGAATCGCGCGGTTTCGCTGTCGCGCGACTTCTGACCCATTGGCCCGAGATCGTCGGCGACGAGGTGGCCCGTGTCTGCCGGCCGCAGAAGGTGAGCTGGTCGCAGGACGGGTTCGGCGGGACGCTGGTGATCCTTGCGGATGGCGCCCACGCACCGCTGATCCAGATGCAGGCGGTGCGGATCCGGGAACGGGTGAACGCCTGTTACGGCCACGCCGCCATCGCCCGTATCCGCATCGTGCAGACGGCGGCCGATCTCGACACCCGCCCTGCGCACGGATTTTCCGAGGCACAGGCTTCCTTCACCGGAGCGCCCACCCCGAAACCCGCCCCGTCGCCCGAGATGGAACACCGGCTGTCCGGTATCCGTGATCCCGAGCTTCGTGCGCAACTGGCTGCGCTGAGCAACCGGGTGCGCCCAGTCCGCTGTTGAACAGAGAGAGTTTCAGAATGGACAGACGCCTTGTTCTTGGCACCGGTGCCGCCGCGATTCTGGCCGCAGGCGGATTTTGGCTGTCGTCGCGCAGCGGTTCGGAACCGGGGATAACCCTGGGTGCGGCGCAGGCGCAGGGGGCGGCCGAGGTCGATACCTCGGCCATCGTCGAGATGGTGCGCGGCAGCGCCGACGCCAAGGTCGAGGTGATCGAATACGCCAGTTTCACCTGTCCGCACTGCGCATCCTTCCACCGCAACGTCCTGCCGGAGTTGATGCGCAATTATGTGGATACCGGGAAGGTCCGGTTCGTCTACCGCGAGGTCTATTTCGACCGGTTCGGTCTGTGGGCGGGCATGGTCGCGCGCTGCGGGGGCGAGGCGCGCTACTTCGGCATCGTCGACATGCTGTACAAGGGCCAGGCCGACTGGATCGCGGGCGGTCAGGACCCGGCGCTGATCGCCGACAACCTGCGTCGGATCGGGCGCACGGCTGGCCTGTCGAACGATGAACTGGACGCCTGCATGAACGACGGCGACACGGCGCAGGCGATGGTGGCGCTGTATCAGAAGAACGCGGCCGAGCATGACATCACCTCGACCCCGTCGTTCGTGATCAACGGCGTGAAGCATACCAACATGCCCTACGCCGACTTTGCACGGCTTCTGGACGAGGCGCTGGCCGCCGCGGGTTGAGCCGGGGTCAGTCGCGCCCGCCGGGGTTCAGGAGGCGCGCCAGCACGGTGTCCTTGGTGACCTGGCCGATGATGCGCCCGTCCTCCTTCACGCCCACCGGCGCACCTGTTGCGCCGACGCGCGCCATGACGGCGCGGATGTCGGTGTCGGGCGATACGGTTTCCTCGGGAATCGTGGTGACAGCTTCCATGACGTCGCGCGCACAGAGCACGCCCAGCGGGTTCATCTGCGCGACGAAGTCGGCGACGTAGTCATTCGCCGGAGACCGGAAGATCTCGGCGGGCGTGCCGCATTGCACGATGCGGCCGCCCTCCATGATCGCGATGCGGTTGCCCAGCTTGAACGCCTCGTCGAGGTCATGGCTGACGAAGATGATGGTGCGCTTCAGCGAACGCTGGAGGGCCAGAAGCTCGTCCTGCAGGCGCCCCCGGATCAGCGGATCGAGCGCGGAAAAGGGTTCGTCCATCAAAAGGATCGGCGCCTCGGTCGCAAAGGCGCGGGCCAGGCCCACGCGCTGCTGCATGCCGCCCGACAGGTCGGCCACGGCGCGGTCGGCCCATTGTGTCAGGTTCACCAGCGCCAGTTGCGCGTCGACCCGCGCCGCGCGTTCGGCCTTGGGCACGCCGGCCAGTTCCAGGCCCAGGCCCACATTCTCGCGCACCGACCGCCAGGGCAGCAGGCCGAACTGCTGGAACACCATGGCAACGCGGCGCTGGCGGATGCGGCGCAGGGTGGCGGCGTCGGCGTGGGTGACGTCCACCAGCACGTTGCCGTCGCAGACCAGCGCGGCGCCCCGGCACACCGGATTCAGGCCGTTGACCGCGCGCAGAAGGGTGGACTTGCCCGACCCCGACAGGCCCATGAGCACCAGGATCTCGCCCTCGGCCACGTCGAGGGTGCAGTCGTGGACGCCCAGCACCTGGCCCGTGGCGGCCTGGATTTCCCCGCGTTCCTTGCCTTCGTCCATCAGCGGCAGCGCGCGGTCGGGTCTTTCGCCAAACACGATCGATACGGCGTCGAAGCGCACCGCGATGCCTGCGGTGGCGGCGGGATCGGCCACGATGGTCATCGCCGCACCCGCAGCATCCGGTCGAGCAGGATCGCCAGCACGACGATGACGAACCCCGCCTCGAAGCCCAGCGCGGTGTTCACGCTGTTCAGTGCCCGCACCACCGGCACGCCAAGGCCAGCCGCGCCCACCAGCGCCGCGATGACGACCATCGACAGCGACAGCATGATCGTCTGGTTCAGCCCCGCCATGATCTGCGGAAAGGCGGATGGCAGTTCCACCTTCCACAGTTTCTGGCGCGGCGTGGCGCCGAAGGCGTCGGCGGCCTCCAGAAGCGGCTTGGGCACGGCGGCAATACCCAGTTGCGTCAGCCGGATCGGTGCGGGCAGCACGAAGATCACGGTCGCGATCAGGCCCGGCACCATGCCGATGCCGAAGAACACGATCGCCGGGATCAGGTAGACGAAGGTCGGCAGCGTCTGCATCAGGTCGAGTACCGGGCGCATGCCCTCGTAGATGCGGGGCCGATGGGCCGCCCAGATGCCGACGGGCACGCCAAGTCCCATGCAGACCACGCAGGCCGAAAGCACCAGCGTCAGGCTTTCGGTTGTGGCGCGCCAGTAGCCCTGGTTCAGGATGAACAGGAACCCCAGCGCCACCAGCAGGCAGGTTTTCCAGGATCGTTGCAGAAGCCATGTCATCGCGACGAAGGCGGCCACCACCAGCAGCGGATGCGGGGTCTGCAGGACCCAGAGGATGCCATCGATCATGGCCTGCAGGCCGTCCGAGATGCCGTCGAAGACGAAGCCGCCGTTGGCCTGCAGCCAGTCAAAGACCCGGCGGGCCGTGGCGCCCACCGGGATCTTCGTGTCGGTGATCCAATCGAGCATGG
>CAYYOE010000203.1:0-5965 GCA_964473055.1 uncultured Rhodobacterales bacterium
CCGTCTGCCCGGGCGCCATCGACACCGACCTGATCGCAGGCATCCCCGGCGCCACACCCAAGGCCGACCGCCTGCAACCCGAAACCGTGGCCGACATCGTGGCCTTCGTGCTGTCCCTGCCGAACCAGGCCAGCGTGCCCGAACTGATCGCCAATACCCGGCCGGAGAGCCTGATATGACCGCCGACGCCCCCGCCCTCGACCGCATCAACGACGACCTCGCCGCCTGGGACGCAGCGCACTTCCTGCACCCCACGACGCATATTGCCAACCACGCCAAGGGAATCATGGCGGGGCGCATCGTGACGGGCGGCGAAGGCAGTTACATTGTGGACCGCGACGGCAATCGGTTCCTGGACGGGTTTGCCGCGCTATACTGTGTGAACGCAGGATACGGGCGCACTGAAATCGCCGATGCCATCGCCAAGCAGGCGCACGAACTGGCGTTCTTCCACACCTTCGGGGGGCATTCGAACGAACCGGCCATCCGGCTGTCCAAGATGGTGATGGACCGCGCGCCGTCGCACATGAGCCGGGTGGCCTATGGCCTGTCCGGGTCGGACGCGAACGAGACGAACGTCAAACTGGCCTGGCACTACCACATCCTGCGGGGCGAGCCCCAGCGCCGCAAGATCATCAGCCGCTGGCGCGCCTACCACGGGTCGGGGATCGTGTCGGGGTCGATGACCGGGCTGCCGGTCTATCACGCGCGCATGGGCCTGCCACTGCCCGGTTTCCTGCATACCGAGGTGCCGCATTACCTGCGCCGTCCCGAGGATGGGATGGACCCGGACGCTTACCTCGACTGGCTGATCGACCGGCTGGAGGCGCTGATCGAGGCGGAAGGCCCCGATACCATCGCGGCCTTCGCGGGCGAGCCCGCCATGGGCACGGGCGGGATCATCCCGCCGCCGCCGGGGTACTGGGCGCGGGTGCAGGAGGTGCTGAACCGTCACGGGATCCTGCTGATCGCGGACGAGGTGGTGACGGGGTTCGGCCGCACCGGCAGCATGTTCGGGTCGGACCATTTCGGGCTGACCCCCGACTTCATCACCATCGCGAAGGGGCTGACGAGCGCCTACGCGCCCCTGTCGGGGTCGATCATTTCCAAGCGCGTCATGGACGTGCTGCTGACCGGGTCCGAGGAGTTCGGGCTGCTCGCCCACGGTTTCACCTATTCTGCGCATCCAGTCTCGGCCGCCGCGGGGGTGGCGACACTGGAGTTGATTGACACGCTGGGGCTGGTGGCAAATGCGGGTGACGTGGGGCCGTACTTCCTGGGTGCCCTGCGTGATGCGCTGGGCCGCCACCCGAACGTGGCCGAAATCCGGGGCGAGGGGCTGATGCTGGCGGTCGAGTTCATGGCCGATCCGGGCAGGCGGGACTGGTTCCCGCCGATGACGGTCGCGCCCAAGATCACTGCCGCGATGCTGGCGCGTGGCGTGATTGCGCGGCCTCTGCCCGAGGGCAACATCGTGGGCTTTGCGCCGCCTTTGTGCTTCACGAAGGCCGAGGCGGACATGGCAGTGGCGGCGTTGCGCGAGGCGGTGGTCGAGGTTCTGGGGTGAACCCCGACCGTCCTTGGGAGACGCCCGAGGCCGAGTGGCGTGCCGATGTGGCACGGGTGCGGGCGGGGCGGCGGCTGGTGCCGGACGCCTGGCCCGGCGGCGCGCGGTGTGCCCTGGCGCTGTCCTTCGACTGCGACCACGAGACCTTCGAGATGGGCGCGGGCCGGGCTGCCATCGGGCGGCTGGCATGGGGGGAGTTCGGGCGGCGCACGGGTGTGCCCCGTATCCTGGACGTGCTGGCGCGTCACAATGCGAAGGCCACGTTCTTCCATCCCGCCGTTGCCGCGCTGATCGACCCCGGCGCGGTGACCCCCGTTGTCGAGGCCGGGCACGAGGTCGGCGTGCACGGCTGGATTCACGAGAATACGTCAAAGCTCGACCGCGATACAGAACGCGACCTGATGCTGCGCGCCCGCGATGCGCTGGCAGAGATTTCCGGCGTTGCGCCCGTGGGCCACCGCGCGGCGCAGTGGGACCTGTCGGCGGCGACGATCGAGCTGGTGGCGGAACTGGGGTTTCTCTACGATTCCTCGATGATGGCGGACGATCAGCCCTATGAACTGGTGACGAACGGCCGCGCGACGGGGTTGGTGGAAATCCCTGTGGACTGGGTGCGCGACGACGCCGTGTATCTTCTGTTCAACCGGGATCCGGCCACCCGCCCCTGGACCCCGCCCGAGGCGGTGTTCGACATCTTCCGGCGCGAATTCGACGCGGCGTTCGACGAGGGGGGGGTGTGCCAGCTGACCTTTCACCCCTTTGTCATCGGCTACCGGTCGCGTATCTGGATCCTCGATGCGCTGCTGGCACATGCGCGCGCGCGCGGCCCCGTGTGGCTGCCCACCCATGCCGAGTTGGCTGCCCATGTCCGGCAGGCCACCTGACCCAAAGGAGACGAACCCGATGACCGATTTCGCGCATCTGATCCGCGAGGCGAACCTGATCGGCGGCGTTTGGGAACCCGCTGACAGCGGCGCCACCGTTCCGGTAACGAATCCCGCGACAGGCGCGGTGATCGCCCATGTCCCCAACGCCGGGACCGCCGAGGCCGAACGCGCCATCGACGCCGCCCATGCCGCGTTCCCTTCCTTCGCGGCGACTGCCACCGGCGACCGTGTGGCCATGCTGCGCCGGATGCACGCCTGCATAATGGACAATCTCGAGCCGCTTGCCGCGATGCTGACCGCCGAGCAGGGCAAGACCGTGGCCGAGGCGCGCGCCGAGGTTATGGGTAGTGCGGGCTACATCTTGTGGTTCGCCGAAGAGGCGCGACGCATCTATGGCGAGATCATTCCGGCGCCAGTGAACGGGCGGCGCATGATGGTGACAAAGCACCCCGTGGGGGTCGTGGGGGCGATCACGCCCTGGAACTTCCCCTCGTCGATGCTGGCTCGGAAACTGGGCCCCGCGCTGGCCGCAGGCTGCACTGCCGTCGTGAAGCCCGCCACGGCTACACCCTTGTCTGGCCTGGTCTGGGGCTGGATCGCCGAACAGTCGGGCGTGCCCGCAGGGGTGATCAACATCGTGACCGGATCGGCACGCGAGATTGGGGGTGCACTGACTGGCAGCGAAAAGGTGCGCAAGATCACCTTCACCGGGTCCACCGCCATCGGCAAGCAATTGCTGGAGCAGTGCGCGGGCACCGTCAAGCGCGTGTCGATGGAACTGGGGGGCAACGCGCCCTGCATCGTGTTTGACGACGCAGACCTCAACCGTGCCGTGGCGGGCGCGATCTTCGCCAAGTTCCGCAACCAGGGCCAGACCTGCGTCTGCACCAACCGGCTTTATGTGCAGGCCGGCATCCACGACCGGTTCGTGGAGGCGTTCTCGGCCCGCGTGGAGGCGCTGAAGGTCGCGCCGGGCGACACGCCGGGGGCCGAACAGGGCCCGCTGATCGACGAAGCCGCAGTCGCAAAGATGGAGGAGTTCGTCGCCGACGCCGTGGGGCAGGGCGCGACCGTGGTGACGGGCGGGGCGCGCCATGCGCTGGGCGGCACCTTCTTTCAGCCCACGGTGCTGACCGGGGCGACCGCTTCCATGCGCCTGAACCGCGAGGAGATCTTCGGCCCGCTGTCCCCCGTCTACCGCTTCGACACCGAGGCCGAGGCGATCGCGCAGGCAAATGCCACGGAGTATGGCCTTGCCGCCTATGCCTATACCCGCGACCTGGGCCGGATGTTCCGCCTGCAGGAGCGGCTGAACTATGGCCTGCTGGGCATCAACGAGACCGCCATCGTCACCCCCGAGGCGCCGTTCGGCGGCGTGAAGGAATCCGGCATGGGCCGGGAGGGCGGTCGGCAGGGGATCGAGGACTATCTCGACGTGAAATACACCTGCGTCGGCGGTCTGTAGGCGCGCATGCGCGCGGGGGCTCTGCCCCCGCACCCCCGCGGTATTTGCACAAGGATGAAGTGGCAGCGGCCGACGCGGCGCCGCCTACGCACATGTTCGCATTGCGGACAAGAATTCATCTTGCGCACAAGGCGCGACCTCGCGATACTTCCGAACAATTGGGCGCTGGACGAACAGTGCGCCGCACAGGGAGTGGCCCGCCGGGCCGGAAGGGAGCCGCATGCGCGTGGTCGCGCGGGGCATCATCGGGGTCGTGGACCGACTGAACTCTGCGGTCTCCGTGATCGTAGGGCTGCTGCTCGCCGTTGTTGCGGGGCTCGTGGTGATCCAGGTCACGGTGCGCTTCGTGCTGACCGCAGCGGGCATCAACCTGTCGGTCCCCTGGACCGAGGAACTGGCCCGCTTCACGCTGATCTGGATGGTGTTCCTCGGGGCTGCCGTGGGCGTGCGCCATTCGCGCCTGATCGCGCTGGAGTTCGCTATCCGCAAGCTGCCCGGCATCGCGGGGATCCCGCTGCGCTATCTTGTGCTTCTGGTCTGCGTTGCGTTCTACGCGCTGATGGTCTCGGTGGGCACGGATTTCCTTGCCCTCGGTCGGACCGAGCGCGCACCGGTGACGGGCCTGACGCGCGACAAGATCTATTGGGCCATGCCCGTCGGGGCCGCGCTGATGATCCTGAACACGCTGACCCTGATGCTGGAGTCCTGGGTGGACCGGTTCGACATCCGGCTGGCGACCGACCGCGCGCCGGAGATCGATTGATCCATGATCAAGCTTCTGTCGGTCCTGCTGGTCCTGTTCGTGGCAAGTGTGCCGATCGCCGTCGCGCTGGGAATGGCATCCCTTCCGACCCTGATCGACCGGCGCATCCCCTTCATCGCCATTCCGCAGGTGGTGTTCGAAAGCCTCGACAGTTTCGCGCTGATGGCACTGCCGCTGTATGTGCTGGCCGGCAAGCTGATGCAGCACGGCGGCATTGCCTCGCGGCTGGTCGGGCTGGCCAAGGCGCTGGTCAGCTTTGTGCGCGGCGGCCTGGCGGCGGCGGTGGTGCTGACATCGATGCTTTTCGCCACGATCTCGGGCTCGTCGGCGGCCACGGCCGCGGCAATCGGGTCGATGCTGATCCCCGAGATGGAGAAGCAGAAGTATCCCCGCCCATTTTCGGCGGCGACGGTGGCGTCCTCGGGTGAACTTGGGGTGATCATCCCGCCCTCGGTCGCCATGGTAATCTATGGCGTGGTCACGGGCACCTCGATCTCGGACATGTTCCTGGGCGGCATCCTGCCCGGCCTGTTGATTGGTCTGACGCTGATGGTTGCCGCCGTCACGGTCTGCTGGATCAGGGGTTATGGCACCCGCGAGCCGTTCCATCCCGGCCCCTGGGCGATCGATGTGGCCCGGGCGGGGTGGCGAGCTGGCCTTGCGATGCTGATGCCGGTGATCATCCTTGGCGGGATCTTCGGCGGATACTTCACCGCTACGGAAGCCGCCGGCGTGGCCGTAGCATATGCCCTTGTCCTCAGCCTCGTCATTTACCGCGAGATCGGTCTGCGCGACCTGCCGAGAATCTTTGCCGCTGCTGCCGTCACCTCGGCCACGGTGATGATCATCGTGGCCTTCGCGGCGATGTTCGCCTTTGCCCTCCACCTGCTGCGTGCACCCCAGACCCTGGGCGCCTGGTTGACCACGGTGACGGACAACCCGCTGGTGTTCCTGCTTCTTGTGAACCTTTTCCTGCTGGTTGTGGGGATGTTCATGGAGACCTTCGCGGCCATCGTGATCCTCGGGCCGATCCTGTCGCCGGTTGCCATGGCCTATGGCATCGACCCGGTGCATTTCGGGGTCATCATGATCGTGAACCTTGCCGTGGGCATGGTCACGCCGCCTGTGGGCGTGAACCTGTTCATCGCCTGCGGCATCGCCCGCGTAAGCATGGAGGAGCTGATGCGCCCGCTGGTGGTGTACCTCGCGGTCCTGATCGCGAACCTGTTGGTCATCACCTATGTGCCGGCCCTGACGCTGGCCTTCCTCCGATGACGTTCGAC
>CAYYOE010000204.1:0-5924 GCA_964473055.1 uncultured Rhodobacterales bacterium
GAACGCGGGGGCCAGCACAGGGTCCGACCAGCACATGCCGTCACTGCCCAGAGGCTGCGCCATGCACTGGTCGCTGTAGACAAGCCGCGCGCCGGTCTGCATCAGCGCCTGCGCGAACCAAGCCAGCCCCTGGGGATGCAGCGTCGCGCCGGGGTCGAGGATCAGCGCGAAATCCCCGGCTGCCGCCCGCAGTCCGACGAACCGCGCCGCATCCGCCGCCCGCACCCCGATCGCATCGACCACGCGCACCCGGGTGTTGCCCGCGACCGGCAGGTCCGGCCCCGTCCCCGACGAGGCGACGATCACGCAGTCCCAGTTGGCCCAGGTCTGGCCCTGCAGGCTGCGCAGGGTCGCCGCCAGCGCCGTGTTGCCGTCGTCGTCCGTGCAGGCGTCCATCGCGCAGACCACGCTGAACCGGGGTTCCCGACCGTCGGGTGGCGGCGATGCGACGGGCACCGCCCTGGCCCGGCGGAAGGCGTCATAGTCGCGGACTTGCCAGGACAGCCGTCCGGTCCGCACTGCCGGGTCGGCAGCGGCCTGCGGCAAGTCCAGCGTGCGGCGGAACGGCAGGGGCGCGCCGCTGTCCAAGTCGATCAACGATACCTCGTGCGTGCGGTCCCGCAAGAGGGTGCGCGGCAGCGCGGGACGGAAGGCAATGCCGCAGTTGCCCGGAATGGACAGCGCCGCAACGACGTCGGCGCGATACTGGTTCGCCTCGACCCGCGCGATGAGCCGGTGGTCGATCATAACCCCGATCCGCGCCGGCGCCGTGTTGCCCCTGCGGCTGACCCATCCCCGGATCAGCCTGTCGTGCGCCTCGTCGATGAAGCCCAGCCAGCCATCGGACGGCACGCGCCAGGCATCGCGGCGAAGCCGCGCCACCAGGCCCGGCCCGCGACGGCCAAAGACGTGCCCGACCTCGGGCCGCAAGAGGTCGCCATCCAGCACTGTGGCCAGCAGGGTCAGCACCGATGCTGCCGCCCCTTGGGGGGCTGCGCCGTCACTCCCGGGCCGAAGCCGCCGCGCAATCCCCGCAAGGTCCGCCGCTGTTTCCGGGTTGTTGGGCCCTGGCAGGGACGCTCCGTCCTCGTAGGCCTGCATCCGCGCGGCGAATTCATTCGACCGCACGACCGACCGTGCCAGGTCGCCCAGGCCCCGCCCGATCCACTGCGAATACGGATAGCCCTGCTCGGGGTCGCGGCCCAGGAACAGCTGGTAGAGCGCGACCACATCCGCGGTGTCCCGCACGGCGCCGGTGCCGGTCGTGGTTTCGGGCGTGTTCACCGGAACCTCCCGTTCGGGCGGTGCCGCGCCAGGGCGCACGTCGACCACGCCGAAGGGACCGCCCCTTGCCGGGGTGAGCGGGTCAGAACCGGTGGCTCAGGCCAAACAGCAGGCTGGTCGATCCGAACCCGACGTCGAACGTCCCGCCTGGCCCGGTATAGTCCTGCGCGCCATACTCGGTTTGCCGCACCTCGACCCGCCCGACCAGCGACTGCGACAGCGACCATTCCGCGCCGACCCCGACCGTCCAGCCCACATGGGTGTTCGATCCCGCGCCCTGCATCTCGGCGTTGGTAAAGGCCAAACCTCCGGTCGTGTACAGCATCAGGTCGTCGCTGGTCGCATAGCCCAGGCGCAGCCGCACCGACCCGCCAAGCCCGGTCGACACCAGGTTGCCCCCGGTCGCCACGCCCGAGAATTCGTGCGACACATGCGACAGGTCGGCCTCGACGCCCCAGATCAGGTTGCCCCCGGTCGAGAAGTTGTAGCCGACATGCCCCCAAGGATAAGGTCGCATGGCCCGTTCTCGCTATTGACGTCATCGCCGCTCAGCCATGCACAGCCGAAATGCGCCCCGGCATAGGCCCCCGGCCAGACTGTCGGCGCTGGAAAGGCCAGCGGCGCGGCGGAAACCAGCGGTTCCTGTTCGACCAGCGGTTCGGTCAGGCCCCCCGCCAGGGCCGGACGGGTCAACGCGACCTGCGCCAGCAGGATCAGGCCGATCGCCGTTGTCGTCTTCAGCAACGCGCGCATGCCCTGCACCCCATCCTCGGTTCGCGATGCCCAGGTTGTCCCCGCGTCAAAGCGCCAATCACCCTAGCCGTTAACTTCTTGTTAGCCATTGCACGCTCTCCACGTCAGTACCGGGGCCTGCACAAGCGTTTTGTCTTGCAGGAAACGGGTCACGCTTGCGACTGACGCCTCGCCAGGCATCGGTTCCCATGCCAGAAGGCCCGGATGGCGCTGCCCCGTTCGCTCTTGCTGCTTCCGATTCGGCCGACGCGGGCGGGCAACGGGCTGGCGATGCGGATGGGTGTCTTCGCCGAGGCGCTGGCCCGCGTGACGCAGGCGCATGTGATCGTGGTGCCAGTTGCCGGCACGGTGGACGCGGCCTTTCCCACGGTTCCCGGTGTGCGCCTGCAGGAACTGCCCCATCCCCTGCCCGTCGCGACCGAATTTGCGCTGCTGGGCCAGATCGCCGATCCGGTGGTCCGCGCGCAGGCCTTCGCGGATTGGGGCCTGCCGCGCCAGACCGCGGGCCTGACGCGCCCGTTGATGCGTGATCTGGCCGACCGCATCCATGACATCGCCCCGGATCAGGTTTTCATCGGACGCGCGTGCCTTGTGCCCTGCGCGCGGCTGCTGCCCGACGGCGTGCCCCTCACCCTGGACCTGGACGAGGACGAAGCCGCCCTTCTGGCAACGCGGGCACGGCAGTCAGGCGACCCGGCGGACCGTGCCTGGCTGCTGCACGAGGCCTGCGCGATCGACGCCCTGGTGGGCGAGGTCCGCCACCGTGCCGACCTGACGGTGTCCAGTGCCGCCGAGGCGCGGTCGCTGGCCGCGCGGCACGCCGGCTTGCGGCTTGCGGTGGTGCCCAACGCCGTGACCTTGCCCGATCTTCGCCCATCGCGCGGGGCGGTGCCGCTGCGTACGGCGCGTCACAGTCGGCGGGCGCTGTTCGTGGGGGCGCTGTCCTACCCGCCCAATCGCGAGGGCCTGGCCTGGCTGGTGCAGGCCCTTCGTCGGCGCGCCCCCGCCCCGGGACTGGACCTCGACATCATCGGCACGGGCGCGGACGCCCCCGACGCAGGCCCTGGCCCGCCATCCACGGGTGCGCCTGCGCGGGGCGGTCCCCGATCTGCCCCACGCCTACCGCGCGGCGTCGCTGGCGGTCGTCCCGCTTCTGTCGGGCGGTGGCACGCGTCTGAAGGTGCTGGAGGCCGCGGCGCAGGGCGTGCCGGTCGTCGCGACAGGCGCCGCCATGGCCGGGCTGGACTTTCCGCCGGACAGCTACTGGCGGGGCGACACCCCGGCGGATTTCGTCGCGGCCATCGCGGCCGCCCTGTCCGACCCAGCCGAAGCCGCGCGCCGCGCGGTCTTCGCCCGACGCCACGTCGCCGCTTGGCACAATCGCAACCGGTTGGTAGAGGCCCTGTCCCGAACGCTGCTGCGGTGCTGAGCCCCGACCGGGCCGGCCCGCCTGATCGCCGGGGGTCCCGATGGACGCGATGCCGGATAGTCCCGCCTACCTGCGATCCGAGGGGATCGAGATCGTGCCCGTGCCCGATGGGTATGTCGCCTATGACGATGCGCGCGGCATGGTCCACTACCTGAACCCGACCGCCGCGATCGTGCTGGAATGCTGCGACACCTGCCCCTCGGCGGCCGAAATCGCCCGCCGGGTGCAGGCCCAGTTCCACCTGCCCGCGCCCCCCGACCGCGACGTCGACCGCTGCCTGGCCGATCTTCTGGACCGCGGATTGATCCGCTTTCCCGGGTCTGCGGGGCCGACCGACAGTTGACAGCCGCGACATGCGACATGTAGCGGTCGGAAATTGTTAACGAAGGGCATCCCGCGGGAAATCGGTCATGCCGGCCAACCGCACCCGGATTCGGAGGCGAGACAGATGGCAGACCCAAGACCCGTTGGTCCGAACACCGTCGCCACCCAGGGCGCCACCGAGGGCGCCACCACCCCACAGGACAGGATCGCCGCCCTGGCCGTAGCCTACGACTACGAAGCCCCGCGCGTGGTTTCGATGCCGCTGGACGGCACCCGGCGCATCTTCCCGGTCTACATGGGCAACCAGTAGGCCGGTGGCCAACAGCCACCACCTGTCCGGAACCGGCCATGTGCCCACGACCGCCGCCGCCCTGATCGTCCGCGACGAGGCGCGGCACCTGCCGGGTGCCTCGCATCCCTGGCCGGGCGTGTGGACGAGGTCGTCGTTGTCGATACAGGGTCGACGGACGCCACCGTGGACCTGGCGCTGGCCGCAGGCGCGCGCGTCCTGCGGCACGACTGGCAGGATGATTTCGCAGCCGCCCGCAACCTGGGCTTGGATGCCGCCCGCGCCGACTGGATCCTGTACATCGACGCCGATGAACGCCTGGTTCTGCCGGACGACGGGCCGTTGTCCCGCTGGCTGCCGCAGGACGGACCGGATGCGCCGA
Source organism: uncultured Rhodobacterales bacterium (assembly GCA_964473055.1). Classification (GTDB taxonomy): domain Bacteria; phylum Pseudomonadota; class Alphaproteobacteria; order Rhodobacterales; family Rhodobacteraceae; genus UBA996. The sequence goes on from CAYYOE010000204.1 coordinate 4,462, forward strand.
TTGCGGGCGTCGTGCGGTTCGCGCCGCGGTCTGGCTATACCCGCTATCGGGAATGGCGCCTGTTCCGCAACGATCCCCGCCTGCGGTTCGCCGGACGCTTCCACGAAACCGTTGTCCCCGCGATCCGTCGCCTTTCGGACACGACCGGTCGGTCCGTGGTGCAGACGGCGGTGGCCATAGACCACCTGGGCTATGACGCCGACTGCCCGGCCAAGCAGGCCCGCAACTTGTGCCTGTTGCGGCTTGCGCTGGCCGACGATCCGGGGCGGGTCTACTGCTGGCATCACCTCGCCGAAACCTTGCTGTCCGTTGGTGATCGCGACGCGGCCCTGGCGGCTGCGGCGCAGGGCCTGGCGGTTGCGGGTTCGGCCCACGACGAGGACCAGCGCTGCGCGGCCAGTCTGCTGCGCCAGTTGGTGGCGCGCGACCTGCTGCACCGCGGCCAACCCGCAAGCGCCTACCTCGCCAACAGCCTGGACCGCTGCCCCGGGGACCACGCGCTGCGCCTGATGCTGGCGCAGGCGGTCCTGGCCGAGGGCGATGCGGCGACGGCGCTGTCGCTTGCCCATGACCTGCTGTCGGTGGATCCGGACGCGCTGTTTGCCGGGCGTCTGGCCTTTGACCGGCGGATCTTCGGGGACGCCGCGATCGAGGTCGCGGCCCTGGCGCTGGATCGGCTGGGGCACCGGGCCCTGTCCGCGCAGGGCATTGCGCTGGCGGCGCGGGGCACGGCCGCCGCACAGCCCGTGCGTCAGGCAGCGCAAGCCCTGGTCGCGCGTGCCATGATCCCCGCGCCCATGGCTGGCGGGGGCTAGTCCCGGCATGTCCCCGACCCGCGCCCTTGTGCTGGTCCACAGCGAAGGCTGGCAACGCCGCGAGGACTTCGAGGACATCGCGGCCAGGGTCCGACAGATCGCCCCGGACATCGACGCCCTGGTGGCATCGAACGACACTTCGTCCTCGGTCATCCGGCGCCGGGCCGCCGAACGGCCGGCGCTGATCGTCTTGCCGATCCGCCTGGACGCCTTCCAGCCCCGCCGCGGCAAGGTCTATGCGGGCCAGCCGATGTCCAAGCTGGACGAGATGCACCGCCTGTCCCGGGCCGGCCTGCCGGTTCCGGCGTTCGAGGTTGCGCGGCCCGACAGCCGCCCCGATCCCGCGGTCAATGGGGCCCACGTGGTCGAGAAACCATCCTGGGCCTTTGCGTCCTGGGGGCGGGGGATCACGCTGCACCGGACCGGCGACTGGCGCTACCGCCCGCCCGAGGCCTGGCCGCAAGGGCATCCCGCGCGACAGGCGCCCTTGATCCTGCAGCGGTTTGTCGATTGCGGGCAGGCGATGACCTGCCGCGTGCTGACCCTGTTCGGGCGGCCGATCCTGACCTACCTGCGCCGGTCGACACGCCCCTTGCGGCTGGATGTGGACGGGCCGGACGGCATCGCGCCGGACGGTTTCCTGCCCGC
>CAYYOE010000205.1:0-5921 GCA_964473055.1 uncultured Rhodobacterales bacterium
TGGACGCGCTGGGGCGGCTGTCGGGCGAACCGTCCACGTCCAATCCCGGCTACCGCACCTGGATCCACTCGATGATCGAGGATCAGGTCAGGAACCACGACATCGACGGACTGATGTGGTGCAACGAGCGGAACTCGCCGCTCGACACGCTGATCCAGGGCGGCTGTCCCGGCGATTTCTCGGCCCCCGCGCGGGCCGAGGCGCAGGCGCGCGGGATCGACGTCGAGGCGTGCCGCCGCGCGTGCCTGGCGATGTACGACTTCTGCCGGGAGGCCGCCGCGGGCAAGGATTTCGCCGATGGCGCCTTCATCACCTTCCTGCGGACGCTGCTGGCCAACCCCGAGTTCCTGGTGTGGGAAAAGTTCTGGCTGGAGCGGAACAAGGACCTCGACCGCGAGTTGTATGGTCTGGTCAAGTGGTGCAAGCCGAAGATGCCGTTCGGCCTGAACATCTGGAACCGCAACCACTTCAACATCTTCCGCCGGGCCCAGTGGCCCTGGGCCGAACAGACGAACTACGCCGATTTCGTCAAGCCGATCACCTACCAGCACCAGGCGGGCGAGGTCTGGGCCAAGGAACTGGGCTTCTTCCGCCATACCATCCTGCGCGATTTCGCGCCGGATGAGGCGACGCGGGCCCTGTTCCGCATCCTGGGGATCAACGAGGCGCCGTGGGAGCAACTGGTGGGCGCAGGCATGGACCCCGATACCTATGTCGCGGGCCAGTGCGCCGATGCGGTGCGCGGCGTGGAAGGCCGGGCGAAGGTCTACATGGGCATCGGCGTCGATGCGCCGCGGTCGCGTCCCGATACCGCGAAGATGACGAAGGACATCGCGTACCGGTCGGTCATGGCGACCTACGGCGCGGGCGGGGACGGCATCGTGCTGGCGCCGAACTATGCGTCGATGCACCTCACCCACCTGGATGGCGTGGCCGAGGCGCTGGCGGAACTGGGCCTCAAGTGAGCCTCGATCTGGTTCTCCGTGGCGGGCAGGTGCTGACGCCGGACGGCGTCCGCCCCGGCACCGTCGCCGTGCAGGGCGGTCGGATCGTCGCGATCCTGCCGCCCGACGCGGAGCCGCAGGCGCGCGAGACGGTGGACGCGGCGGGCACTCATGTCCTGCCCGGCGCCATCGACATCCACTGCCACATCCGCAGCCCCGCCTACCCGAACCGGGGCAGCGTGGAATCGGAAACCGCCGCCGCGGCCAAGGGCGGGATCACGACCCTGTTCGAGATGCCGATCACCGACCCCTGCTGCAATTCGCCCGACCGGGTGGCGCTGCGGCGCGACCACTTCGTCCCCCGCGCGCTGACCGACTTTGCCATGTTCGCGGCGCCGGTGGACCTGACCGAGGACGCATTCCTTGCCCTGCGCGACGCCGGCGTGATCGCGCTGAAGATCTTCACCACGGCCGCGCCGCCGAACCGGGAACGGGAATTCGCGGGGTTGGCCTGGCCGGATTCGGACGCGCAGATGACCGTGCTGCGGCTGGCCGCCAAGACCGGCCTGACCGTGTTCGTCCATGCCGAGGACGAGGCGATGGTAGCCGCCGCAACGCAGCGGGCCACCTATCTCGATCCGTCTGATGCCCGCACCCACGGCGCCGCCCGCCCACCCGAGGCCGAGGCAGCCGCCGTCGCCTCCCTCCTCGCGATGAACATGGTCGCCGGCGCGCGGCTGCACATCGCGCATGTGACGTCCCTCCTGACGGTGGACGTGCTACGCCGCTTCAAGGGCTCGTCGGATTTCAGCGCCGAGACCTGCCCGCACTACTTGTCTTTCACGGAAAGTGACGTGGCCCGCGCGGGTGTCTGCGCCCGGATCAACCCGCCGATCCGCGGGGCGACGGACCGTGCCGCCCTGTGGGACGCGCTGTCCGACGGCACGCTGGCCCATGTGACCACCGACCACGCGGCCTTCGCGCCCGAGGAAAAGGCCGCGCGCGAGGGCGATTTCCTGCACGCGCCCCCCGGCCACCCTGGGCTGGAAACGCTGGTGCCCACGCTGCTGGATGCGGTCGCCGCGGGCAGGCTGCCCATCGCGCAGGCATCCGCGCTGATCTCGGCCAATGCGGCCGCCCGCTTTGCCCTGCCGCGCAAGGGGCAGCTTGCCCCGGGGGCGGATGCCGACATGATGATTGTCGACATGGGGGCCGAGACGCACATCACCGAAGGGTCGCTTCTGACCAACGCCCGCGCAATCAGCCGCCTGACGCATGGCGCACGCTATCGCGGCCGGATCGTGCGCACGATCCTGCGCGGCACCACCACCTGGGACGGCACCCGCATCGCCGCCCCGCCCGGCACCGGGCGCTTCGTCACACCGGAGGCACGGCCATGACAACCGAACCCCTGCTGTCCGTCCGCGACCTGCAGACGACGTTCCTGCTCGGCAACAAGGTGCAGCTGCGCGCTGTGGACGGCGTCAGCTTCGAGGTCCGCCCGGGCGAGACGCTCGCCATCGTGGGTGAATCCGGGTCGGGCAAGTCCGTCACGTCGCTGTCGATCATGCGCCTCTTGCCCGCCGCCACGGGGCGGATCACGGGCGGGCAGATCCTGTTCCGGGGAAAGGACCTCGCCTCGCTGTCGGAACGCGAGATGCGAGCCGTGCGCGGGCGCGAGATCGGGATGATCTTCCAGGAACCGATGACGTCGCTGAACCCCGTGCACACCATCGGCGACCAGATCAGTGAGGTGGTGATCCGGCACGAAGGGGTATCCCGCGCCAAGGGCTGGGAGCGGGCGATCGAGATGCTGGCGCTGGTGGGCATCCCGGAACCCAAGAAGCGCGCGTCGAACTATCCGCACCAGATGTCCGGCGGCATGCGCCAGCGCGCGATGATCGCCATGGCCCTGTCCTGCCGCCCGGCCCTGCTGATCGCGGACGAACCGACCACCGCGCTGGATGTGACGATCCAGGCGCAGATCCTCGACCTGATGAAGGACCTCCAGCGGCAGATGGGCATGGCGATCATCTTCATCACCCATGACCTGGGCGTGGTGGCCGAGGTCGCGGACCGGGTGCTGGTGATGTATGCCGCGCAGGCGGTCGAGACGGGACCGGTGGCCGACATCTTCGCCCATCCCCGGATGCCCTATACGGCCGGGCTGATGGGATCTATCCCGCGGCTGGGCGCGTCCGAGAACAAGGTGCGGCTCGCGACGATCCCCGGTCAGGTGCCCTCGCTCGGCCACCTGCCACCCGGCTGCCGCTTTGCCCCACGCTGCGCCCACGCCCTGCCCGCCTGCCGCGCGGCGGAACCCGCACTGACCGCCATCGCGCCGGGGCACGCCGCCCGCTGCCTGCGCGCGTCTGAAATTGACCTGCTGGAAGGGCTGCCTGCATGACCGCCGCCGCCGCGACGCTTGCCCCCGACACGGCCACCCGCGCGCTGCTGCAGGTGGACAACCTGACGAAGTACTTCCCGATCCGGGGCGGCGTCCTGAATCGCGTCGTCAACCATGTGAAGGCGGTCAACGGCGTGAGTTTCGGCGTGGGCCGGGGCGAGGTCGTGGGGCTGGTGGGCGAGAGCGGGTCAGGCAAGACGACCGTGGGCCGCACGCTTCTCAGGCTCGATGAACCCACGTCCGGCACCGTTCGGTTTGACGGGACCGACATCACCGGCCTCGATCGCACCGGGATGCGCCGCTTCCGCAAGCGGATGCAGATCATCTTTCAGGATCCCTACGCCAGCCTGAACCCGCGCGAGAAGATCCGCACCGTGATCGGCCACGCGCTGGCGCTGCACGGCATTGGCACCCCCGCCGACCGCGAGGGGCGGATCGTGCAACTCCTGGAACAGGTGGGGCTGTCGGCCGACTACCTCGACCGGTTCCCGCACGAGTTTTCCGGCGGGCAGCGCCAGCGGATCGGGATTGCGCGGGCGCTGGCGGTGAACCCGGATTTCGTGGTGGCGGACGAGCCGGTGTCGGCGCTGGACGTGTCGATCCAGGCGCAGGTGATCAACCTGCTCGATGACCTGAAGGACCAGTACGAACTGACGATGCTGTTCATCGCGCACGATCTGGCCGTGGTGGAACACATCTGCGACAGGGTGATCGTGATGTATCTGGGCCGCATCATGGAGGTCGCCCCGTCGCGGCGCCTCTATTCCGTGCCGCAGCACCCCTATACGCAGGCGCTGCTGTCGGCCGTGCCGGTGCCGACCCCGGGCAAGCGTCGCAGCCGCATCCTGCTAAAGGGCGATATCCCCTCGCCCATCGACCCGCCGTCGGGCTGCGTGTTCCGCACCCGCTGCCCGCGCGCCATTGCCGACTGCGCGGGCGTGGTGCCGCCGCTCTCCGAGATCGCGCCGGGGCATTTCTCGGCCTGCATCAACCCCGGATAGGGGAACCGTTCGGCCGGAGAACTGGAGGCAGGGCAGCGGCTGGCCGCGGGCAGCCGCTACTACACCCGTGGTCTGCACTCTTTCGCGTCAGGTCGGACGACGGTCGAACGCGCGCAGGTGTCACCAAAGCGGCTGGCCGATGGTGAGGGCCGCCCGGATGGGTGTCCGGGGGACACCTGGCAGGCCCGAACGCCATGCGCTGCCCGGGCCGCTTCGCGGCTGATCCGGGCGGGGTGCAATGTTCGACCGGTGTCTCGTCAGACGTCCATCGCCAGGAACTCCAGCACCATCGCCGCTGTCCAGGTAAAGCGCCCGCCGCCCAGCGGCTCGCCCGAATGCGGATCGTAGTATTCCGCGAACCCGCTTTCCCGGATCAGGTCGAGCGAGGACCGCGTGATCGCATCGGCCGCCGCTTCCTGCCCGGCGCGGGCCAGGCCGTCGGCGATCATGTAGTTGACGACCAGCCAGACCGGGCCGCGCCAGTAGCGCTTCGCCTGGAACCGCGGGTCGGATGGCGGGTGGCTGGCCACGCGGAACCGGGTGCCGTGCGCGTCGATCGTGTCGGCGATGCGGGCGGCGCGCCCCCCCGGGATCGCGGCAAAGGCGGGCAGAAGGCCGCCCACCGACGCGCTGTCGATCAAGGCGCCGGTCACACGGTCGAGGCACAGGTACTGCCCGTGCGCGTCTGACCACAGCGCATCCAGCGCGGCGACCCCGCGCGCGGCAATCGCCCGGTTTTCCGCCGCGATGTCGGCCATGCCCAGCGCATCCGCCAGATCGGCCAGGTCTGCCGCCGACCGGAACAGGATCGCGTTGAACCCGGGGTCCACCACGCGGAAAGGGGAAGCATCGTGCAGGCGGCTGTTGTCCCAGCCCATCCCGCGGAAATGCTCGACCAACCACAGGTAGCGGTCGTACTGCTCTTTCGTGGGGCGGTGTTCGGGGTCGGCGTGCTGGGTGTCGCGTCGGGTGTAGGGGGCGATGCCGTCGGTCGGCACGCGGGCAAAGGGCGCGTCCCAATCCACCGAGTTGTCGCGCCCCGATTCCCAGGGGTGCAGGATGGCGACCACCCCCTGCCCGGCCGGATCGCGCGCCGCCAGGAACCAGCGGTGCCAGGCGGCGACCTGCGGCACCAGCACCCGCGCCCGCGCCATCGCCGCGTCGCGGTCGCGCGCCCGGTCGAACAGCCGCTTCAGCGCAAAGCCCGCCACGGGGGGCTGGGTGATGCCGCTGGTCGGCACCGGCCGCCCGGTCGCCCAGACATCAGGCCCCGGGAAGTAGCCGTCATCGGGCTTGTGGAACACGATGTGCGGCACCATCCCGTCGGGCCACTGGTGCGCGAACAGGGTCTCGATTTCCACCCAGGCGCGGGCTTCGTCGAAATGCCGCTGGCCGAGCGCCGTCAGACACGAATCCCAGTTCCACTGGAACGGATACAGGCCCTTGGTGGGCACCGTGTAGGTGCCGCGGTCATTCTCGCGCAGGATCTCGATGGCGGTGTCGGCCAAGGGCGAGGCAAGGTCGGTCATGTCAGGGCCTTCTGGGTTTCGGGGTCGAACCAGCGGATGC
>CAYYOE010000206.1:0-5869 GCA_964473055.1 uncultured Rhodobacterales bacterium
GCCGCTTGGCCTGGTGCGCCACGGCGGCACGGCCCTTGTCGTCCAGCGCGCCGGGACCTGCCGAATAGCCATAGGGGTTGCCGCCGGCCTCGAACAGGGCGGGGTCGGTGTAGCCCGGTGCCACGATGATCGCGCCCCAGTGCAGGAAGGTGGTGTAGAGGCCCATCAGCGTCGTCTCGCGCCCGCCATGGGGGTTCTGGGCGCTGGTGGTGGCCGTCACCGCCTTGTTCGCCAGCTTGCCCTGGAACCACAGCCCGCCCAGCGTGTCGATGAAGGCGCGCAGCTGCGACGGAGCGCCGCCGAACCGGGTGGGCGCCGAGAAGAAATAGGCATCCGCCCATTCCATGTCGGCATGGGTGACCTCGGGGATCGCGGCGGCCTTTTCCACCTGCGCCTTCCAGGCGTCCTGCCCGGCGATCACGTCGGCGGGGGCGGTTTCCGGCACGCGCAGCACGCGCACTTCGGCTCCCGCGGCGCGGGCGGCCTCGGCGGCGGCTTCGGCGACCTGCTGGTTCGTGCCGTAGGTCGAGTAGAAGATAATGGCGACTTTGGGGGTGCTCATGGTGGCCTTCCGGTGTTGGATCTTGACACCCTTCATCTAGCCAGCCGCCCGAAATGCGCGAGTCGCACTCACGCAAGGGATCTGTGCGCCAGTGCAGACGTCCTGGCCAAGGGGCAATCCTGGCGCAGGATCACAGCGGGCCGGCGTGCCCCCGGGGGTATTCCTTCTGTGCTTCGACGTGGTCCAGGTATCCCGGGGTGATTGGCCGCGCGCATCGCGCGGCCAGAGGGGCAGCGCCCCTTTGCGCCCTATCCCCCGTCGCGCCAGCGGTTGACCATCGGATAGCGGCGGTCGAGCCAGAAGGCCTTGCGCGTCAGGCGTGGGCCGGGCGCAGACTGGAAGCGCTTCCATTCAGCGCCGTAGAGCAGCCCTTCGACCCGCTTGACCGTTGCGCGGTCAAAGCCCGCCGCGACCACATCGGCCACCGAGGCATCGCCTTCCACCAGCAGTTCCAGGACCGCGTCTAGGACCGCGTAGGGCGGCAGCGAATCCTCGTCCTTCTGGTTGGCGCGCAACTCGGCCGTCGGCGGCTTGTCGATTACGCGCGGCGGGATGACCGTGCCGGGCGGTCCCATCATCCATGGGCGGTGGTTGGCATTCCGCCAGCGGCAGGTCTGGAACAGCCGGGTCTTGTAGAGGTCCTTGACCGGGTTGTAGCCACCGGCCATGTCGCCATAGATCGTGGCGTAGCCCACCGCGACTTCGGACTTGTTGCCGGTGGTCAGCAGCATCGCGCCGTGGCGGTTCGACAGTGCCATCAGCATCAGGCCGCGCAGGCGGGACTGGATGTTTTCCTCGGCCAGCCCCTCGGGCGCATCGCCCCAGATGTGCGACAGCGCCCCCGCAACCGCCGCACGCGCCCCTTCGATGCCCACGGTATCGAGCCGGATCCCCAGCGCCGCGGCGACGGACGCGGCATCGTCCAGACTGTGCTGGCTGGTGAACTCGGACGGCAGCATCACGCCTGTCACGTTGTCCGGCCCCAGCGCATCGGCGGCGATGGTCGCGACCAGCGCGGAATCGATCCCGCCCGACAGGCCCAGGATCGCGCGGGTGATCCCTGACTTGCGCATGTAGTCGCCCAACCCCGTGACCATGGCGCGGTAGTCGGCCTCCCATTCGTCGGGCAGGGTGGCCCGTTCGCCCGGCAGCGCGCGCCAGCCGTCCAGCGTCTCCTCGAATTCGACCAGACCCACGCCTTCGTCGAACACCGGCATCTGCACCGCCAGCGCGCCGCCGGGGTTCAGCACGAAGGACCCGCCGTCGAACACCTGGTCGTCCTGCCCGCCCATCATGTTGACATAGGCCAGCGGCAGACCCGTCTCGACGACACGGGCGACCATCAGGTTCACCCGCACGTCCTGCTTGTTGCGGTAGTAGGGCGACCCGTTCGGCACGACGAGGATCTGCGCGCCGGTCTCCATCAGCGTCTCGCAGACATCGGGGTGCCAGGCATCCTCGCACACGGGGATGCCGACGCGCACGCCCGCGATGGCGACCGGGCCGGTGACGGGGCCGGGGGTGAACAGGCGCACCTCGTCGAACACGGTCTTGTTGGGCAGGTGGTGCTTCAGTACGCGCGCCTGCACGCGGCCGCCCGACAGCACTGCCCAGGCATTGTAGAGCCGCCCGTCCTGCGCGTGGGGAAGGCCGATGCCGATGGCCGGGCCGTCGGCGCAGTCGGCCGCCAGCCGGTCGAGCGCGGACGCGCAGGCCGCCACCACGGCGGGTTTCAGCACCAGGTCCTGCGGCTGGTAGCCCAGTAGGAACATCTCGGGGAAGGCGACCAAGTCGGCGCCCGTATCGCGCGCCTTGGCCCAGGCCGCGCGGGCCGCGTCGGCATTCGCCGCAATCGCACCTACGGTCGGGTTCAGCTGCGCCATGGCCAGCCGGAATTGTCGGGTCATGCGCCCCCCTTTGCCTTCACGCTCCCGTCATAGCTCCCGCAGGATGCGGGCGGAAGCGGCCCGGCGGCGGTTGTCAGGCGGCCAGACCATGACATAGGGTGCGGCGGGTGTGATCAAGCGGTACCGCTCAGGGGCCGCAGGACGGGTGGACTTCGCGATGGGATACCGGACGTCATTGAAACTCGCGGCGATTCTCGCAACGGGTCTCGCCTTGGGCCTCGCCGGCGGGCCGGCCACGGCGCAGGGCGATGTCGTCGTCAAGCAATACGAGGACGGCGGCGTCTATGAAGGCACCTTCCGCAACGGCAAGCAGCATGGCACCGGCACCTACCGCCTGCCCAACGGGTATGAATACAGCGGCGAATGGGTCGATGGCGAAATCATTGGGCAGGGCACCGCGCGTTTCCCCTCGGGCGCGATCTACGAGGGTGCCTTTGCCCGCGGCAAGCCCGAGGGCTTCGGGCGGATCGTCTATGCCGACGGATCGACCTATGAGGGGGACTGGACGGACGGGCGCATCTCGGGGTCGGGTCGTGCGACCTATTCCGACGGCCTGATCTACGAAGGCAGTTTCCGCGACAACCTGCGCCATGGCCAGGGCCGGATGGAAGGCCCGGAAGGCTATGTCTACGAGGGCGACTGGGTCGACGGTGTGAAGGAGGGGGCGGGAAGGATCACCTATCCCGACGGATCGGTCTACGAGGGACAGGTGGCGCGTGACCTGCCGCAGGGCGAGGGCCAATTGACGATGCCCGACGGCCTGACCTATTCGGGCGATTGGGCGGACGGGCAGATGCACGGGTCAGGCACGCTGATCCAGGCCAATGGCGATGTCTACGAAGGCACCTTCGTCGAGGGTCGCCGCGAGGGCGCGGGCACGGTGACTTATGCCAACGGGGATATCTACGAAGGCGCGTTCCTGGCCGACCAGCGCCACGGGCAGGGCGGTTTCGTCGCCACGGATGGTTTTCGCTACAGCGGTGACTGGCTGGAAGGGCGGATCGAGGGGCAGGGGACTGCAGCCTACCCTGACGGATCGGTCTACGAGGGTGCGTTCGCCGATGGCCAGCACCATGGCCAGGGTCGCATCGCCTATGCCGACGGCACGACCTACGAAGGCGCCTGGGTCGATGGCGTCATCGAGGGAAGCGGCGTGGCAACCTACGGCGAGGGCCTGGTCTACGAGGGCGAGTTCCGGGCCGCCATGAACCATGGCGTCGGCCGGATGACCTATGCCGATGGCTACATCTACGAAGGGGACTGGGTGGATGGCCAGCGCCAGGGCAAGGGGACGGCGACCTACCCCGACGGGTCGGTCTACCAGGGCGATTTCCTGGCAGGGCAACGCCATGGCCAGGGCACGATTACGATGCCCGACGGCTTCGTGTACACCGGCGGCTGGGCGGACGGGGCCATCGACGGCGAGGGTGTCGCGACCTATCCTTCTGGCGATGTCTATGAGGGCAGCTTCGTGCGTGGTCGCCGCGAGGGCATGGGGACCATCCGCTATGCCACCGGCGAGGTTGCGGCCGGGCGCTGGCAGAACGGCGCCCTGATCGAACCCGCCGCAGCAATGGTCGGCGACGGGCTGGAAGGGGCGTCCGACGCAGCCACCGGGGAACCCGCGGCGACGGACAACTGACCCGAAACCTGATCCCGCGGCTGGCAGTGGCGCAGCCGCAAAGGGCCTGCTAGGAACCGCCTCGACCACGACGGAACCTCAGGCACACATGGCGCGCATCCTGATCACTTCGGCGATCCCCTACATCAACGGGATCAAGCACCTCGGCAACCTGGTGGGCAGCCAGTTGCCCGCCGACCTGTATGCCCGCTACATGCGCGCGCGCGGGCACGAGGTGCTGTTTCTCTGCGCCACCGACGAACACGGCACGCCCGCCGAACTTGCCGCCGCCAAGACCGGCGAACCCGTTGCGGATTACTGCGCCCGGATGCATTCCGTGCAGAAAGACCTGTCGGACGGGTTCCGGCTGTCCTTCGACATGTTCGGCCGGTCGTCCAGCCCCCAGAACCACGCGCTCACGCAGCATTTCGCGGATCGGCTGGGGCAGGCCGGACTGATCGCCGAGGTGACCGAGCGGCAGATGTATTCGCCGACCGACGGCCGCTTCCTGCCCGACCGCTACATCGAGGGGACGTGCCCGAACTGCGGCTACGACCGTGCCCGCGGCGACCAGTGCGAGAACTGTACCAAGCAGCTGGACCCCACGGACCTGATCAATCCGCGATCGGCGGTATCGGGCGCTACCGACCTGGAACTGCGCGAGACCAAGCACCTGTTCCTGCGCCAGTCGGCGATGCGCGGCCAGCTGTCGGACTGGATCGAATCGAAAACCGACTGGCCGGTCCTGACCACCTCCATTGCGAAGAAATGGCTGAACGACGGCGACGGATTGCAGGACCGCGGCATCACCCGCGACCTCGACTGGGGGGTGCCCGCACAGTTCGACGGCGCACCCTGGTCCGGCATGGACGGCAAGGTGTTCTACGTCTGGTTCGATGCCCCCATCGAGTACATTGCCTGCGCGGGCGAATGGGCAACGGCACAGGGATATCCGGAAAGTGCCTGGGAACGCTGGTGGCGGACCGACAAAGGCGCACATGATGTCCGTTATGTGCAATTCATGGGCAAGGACAACGTGCCCTTCCATACCCTGTCATTCCCGGCCACGATCCTGGGTTCGGGCGAGCCGTGGAAGCTTGTCGACTACATCAAGTCCTTCAACTACCTGAACTACGACGGCGGCCAGTTCTCGACCAGCCAGGGCCGCGGCGTGTTCATGGACCAGGCCCTTTCCATCCTGCCCGCCGACTACTGGCGCTGGTGGCTTCTGTCCCACGCGCCCGAGACGTCGGACAGCGAGTTCACCTGGGAGAATTTCCAGGCGTCCGTGAACAAGGACCTGGCCGACGTGCTGGGCAACTTCGTGTCCCGCGTGACCAAGTTCTGCCGGTCGAAATTCGGCGAGGTGGTGCCCGAAGGTGGCGTGTATGGCGACCGCGAGCGCGCGCTGATCGCCGAACTCCAGGGGCGGCTGGCGGAATACCAGGCCCACATGGACGCCATCGAGGTGCGCAAGGCGGCGGGCGCCCTGCGCGCGATCTGGGTGGCGGGCAACGAATACCTGCAATCCGCAGCCCCCTGGACCGTCGTCAAGACCGACCCGGACGCGGCGGCGATGATCGTGCGGCTGTCACTGAACCTGATCCGCTTCTACGCGGTCCTGTCCGCGCCCTTCATCCCCGATGCCGCGGCCACTCTGCTGCATGCGATGAATGCCGACGACACATGGCCCGACGACGTGGAGACCGCCCTGTCCACGCTGACGCCGGGCCACGCCTTCACCACGCCCGAAGTGCTGTTCGCCAAGATCACCGACGA
>CAYYOE010000207.1:0-5830 GCA_964473055.1 uncultured Rhodobacterales bacterium
CGGCCGACAACAAGATGCTGGGCCAGTTCAACCTGGAAAGCATCCCGCCCGCGCCGCGCGGCATCCCGCAGATCGAGGTGACCTTCGACATCGACGCCAATGGCATCGTGTCGGTGTCGGCCCGCGACAAGGGCACCGGCAAGGAGCAGAAGATCACCATCCAGGCCTCGGGCGGCCTGTCGGATGCGGAAATCGAGGCGATGGTCCGCGATGCCGAGGCGAATGCCGAAGCCGACAAGGAACGCCGTGGCCTGGTCGAGGCGAAGAACCAGGCCGAAAGCCTGATCCACTCGACCGAGAAGTCGATGCAGGAGCACGCCGACAAGGTTGATCCCACGACGATCGAGGCGATCGAACTGGCCATTGCCGCGCTGAAGGACACGCTGGAAACCGAAGACGCGGGCAAGATCCGGTCGGGCATCCAGAACGTGACCGAAGCGGCGATGCGGCTGGGCGAGGCGATCTACAAGGCCGAGCAGGCCAAGGCCGAAGGCGGCGACGAGCCGGGCGAGCGTGGCGTGGACGAGGATATCGTGGACGCCGACTACGAGGATCTGGACAAGCGGAACCGGTCGTAACCGGGTTCGCGGGGTTTCGGGCCGGTCCGTGACGACGGGCCGGCCCGATCCGTTCCATTCTCGCGTTCCGGAAAGGGGCAGCGACAACAGATGGCCAAACGCGACTTTTACGATGTCCTGGGTGTGTCCCGCGGCGCTTCGGCCGACGAGATCAAGAAGGCCTACCGCACCAAGGCCAAGGAACTGCATCCCGACCGCAACGCCGACAAGCCCGAGGCCGAGGCGCAGTTCAAGGAAGTGAACGAAGCCTATGACGCGCTGAAGGATCCCGACAGGAAAGCCGCCTATGACCGGTTCGGCCATGCGGCCTTCGAAGGGGGCATGGGCGGCGGCGGACCCCGCGCGCGCGGCGGGCCGCAGGGCGATTTCGCCAGCGCCTTCTCGGATGTGTTCGACGACCTGTTCGGCGACTTCATGGGCGGGCGGGGCGGCGGTGGCGCACGGTCGCGCGCCCAACGCGGGTCGGACCTGCGCTACAACCTGCGCATCTCGCTGGAGGACGCCTATTCCGGCCTGCAGAAGTCGATCACCATCCCGACCGCCGTCACCTGCGGCGTCTGCCAGGGCACCGGCGCCGAGGGGGGCGCGGAACCCGTCACCTGCCCCACCTGTTCGGGCATGGGCAAGGTGCGCGCGCAGCAGGGCTTCTTTACCGTCGAACGCACCTGCCCGACCTGCGGCGGCGCGGGCCAGATCGTCAAGAACCCCTGCAAGTCCTGCGGCGGCGCAGGCCGCGTGCAGAAGGACCGCACGCTGGCCGTGAACATCCCCGCGGGGGTGGAAACCGGCACGCGCATCCGGCTGGCCGGCGAAGGCGAGGCCGGCCTGCGCGGCGGCCCGTCGGGCGACCTGTACATTTTCCTCGAAGTCGGGGAACACGCCCTGTTCCAGCGTGACGGGCCGAACCTGTACTGCCGGGTGCCGGTGTCGATGATCACCGCAGCGCTGGGCGGCGACATCGAGGTGCCGTCGATCGACGGCGGCCGGTCGCGCGTCAAGGTTCCGCCGGGCAGCCAGTCGGGCAAGCAGATGCGCCTGCGCGCCAAGGGCATGCCGATGCTGCGCGGCGGCGGGCAGGGCGACATGTTCATCGAACTGGCCGTCGAGACACCGGTCAACCTGACCGCGCGGCAGAAGGACCTGCTGCGCGAGTTCGAGAAGCTGAGTGAAGAGAACAACCCCGAAGGGTCGAGCTTCTTTTCCACGGTCAAGAACTTCTGGGACGGGATGAAGAAGGGCTGAGGGCAGCGCGACGGGTTCCCCCGCGGCGGGGGGTTTCACACCCCCCGCACCCCCCGTGAGGTATTTGGGCAAGGATGAAGGGAATGGCGCAGGCAAGTCTGCGCGATCGCCAGTGCTGCCTTAACCCGCCCTTAACCGTGTATCGCCCAGCCTGCGATGCATGGACCGCACGCCCGCCTTTCGCGAAGCCGCCCTGCCGCTGTTCGGCACCGACGAGGCCGCGCCGGCGCCTCTGGCCGAATCGGCGCGGCTGCCGTCCTACATCGCCGACCACCGCACGCGTTTGAGGGCAAGGTTCATGGACGGCGGCGCGGCGGCGATGCCGGATTACGAGTTGCTGGAACTGATCCTGTTCCGCGCGATCCCGCGGCAGGACATCAAGCCACTTGCCCGCGCGCTGCTGGATGCCTTCGGCGACATCAACGGCGTGCTGTCGGCGGCGCCCGAGCGGCTGGCGACCGTGAAGGGTTGCGGGCCTGCGGTGGCCGTGGAACTGAAGGTGGTGGAAGCCGCGGCGCAGCGGATGGCCCGCGCGCGGGTGATGAACCGGCCGGTCCTGTCGTCCTGGGCGCAGTTGCTGGACTATTGCCACACCGTGATGGCGCACCGCGCGACGGAACAGTTCCGCGTGCTGTACCTCGACCGGAAGAACGTGCTGATCGCCGACGAGGGGCAGGCGCAGGGGACCGTGGACCATGTGCCCGTCTACCCGCGCGAGGTGCTGCGCCGGGCGCTCGACCTGAACGCCTCGGCGCTGATCCTGGTGCACAACCACCCCTCGGGCGATCCCACACCCAGCCAGGCCGACATCGCGATGACGGCGCAGATTCGCGACGCAGGTGCGGTGCTGGGGGTCACGCTGCACGATCACCTGATCATCGGCCGCGCGCGCGAGGTCAGCTTTCGGTCCGAGGGGTTGCTGCAGGCCTAGCCCGGCCCGCGGGGGCGCACCCAGACTTCGACGCGCCGGTTCACCTGTCGCCCCCAGTCGCTGTCATCGCAGGCCAGCGGGGCCGCCGGGCCGAAGCCTTCCACCCGGAAGGCCACCTGCGCCCCTGCTTCCGGGTCCATGGCCGCGCGCACGGCCCGCACCACGGTTTCGGCGCGGCTGCGGCTGAGCCTCAGGTTGACCGCCGCTGCCCCTTCGCCATCCGTGAATCCGGCAAAGAGCAGTTCCTCGTCGTCAAAAGCCCCGCGCCCGATCAGATCCGCAAGCAGGGCCACGTTCGCGCGGCTGGGCGCGTCCATGGTGGACGAACCGCCCGAGAACCGGAACGCCAGCGACAGCCGTTCCGACCCGGCAAGCGCCGCCACAAGGCCCTGCACCGCCGCAAGGTCCACCGTGCCACCGGATCCGCGGACCGCCTTGGCCAGGCGCTCGCCCTCGGACGCAAAGGCGCTGCGGTCGACCTCCTGATCGACAAAGCCTGCCGACCGCACAAACGCCGAAGCCGCGGGCGTCTGGGTATAGGCCAGGAACTCGCGCACCAGGGCGGGTGCCCGGCCCTGCGGGAGGTAGGCGTAGACCGGCGTTGTCAGCGGCCAGTCTTCGGACTTCACCGCCTCGCGGGTTGCCCACAGGTCGAACCCGCAGGTCCCGCGCAGGGCAACGGCCCGTAGCGGCCCCAGCGCCGACAGCGGCACCATTCCGAGCCCGAAGGAATCCATAGCCAGGGCGCCGACCAGGGCGGAGGACGGCCCCGGACGCCGCGCCTCCCGGGTTGGCAGCCGTCCCTCGGTGGCCATCAACCGTTCGGTCAGAACCTGCGCCAGGGCGCCATCGGTCGGCGGCAGGTACACCGTGACCGGCCAACCCTCTGGTCCACCCAGTTGTCCCCAGTCGGCAACTTCGCCGGACAGAACGGAGGCCAGCGCTTCGGGTGTCAGCCCCTGGATCCGCGCCGCCCCCGGTGCCACCGCCGGCACCAGCGCGTCCAGCGCCAGGATCAGGCTTTGCCCGCGCCCGTCCAGCCGCCCCAGGCCCGCCTCGGCGGCCAGCGCCACCTCGTCGGGAAGCACCTCACGCAAGGAGACCGCAATATCGGCCTCGGCGGCGATCAGGTCTGCGAAGCCCTCGGCCGAGGAGGTGAACGACAGTCGGAACTGCCCGGCAAGGCGCGCATCCGCGTCGTCGGTGCCAGGCTCGAACAGATCGAAGGTGGCCCTGTTGCCGGTATCCGGCTGGCGCACCGCGCGAAGACCCTTTTCCTGCGCGAAGCCGTCGATCATCGCAGGGATCAGCCGGGTCAGGACCTCGCCCGGGCCGGACAGGGCCGCCCGCGCGACATAGGATGTCAGATCCGGACATCCCGGACCCTCGCAGACCACACCGGTCGCGTCGAGCGTCAGCAGGCCATAGGCGGACTCGAGGCGATAGAATTCGCCGTCGAACTGGGCCAGGCGGCCCTCCAGCCGCAACGAACCATCGCGCGACACCAGCGTGACATCTGCAGCCCCTGCGGGGGTTGCGAGGACGAAGAACGCGAGGGCTCGCATGGCGCGCCGCCACAACACCGATGCCACCCTGTCCCCCGCTTGCGATCGCCTGAAAGGTTGTGGCGCGATCTTCCCCATCCGGGCAGGGTTTTCAACCGGCCCGCGCAACGGGCAGGCAATCGGTCAGTCGGTCAGGACCGCCGCCCGTGTGGTATCGAAGGACTCCAGCCCCGGTTGCCGTGATGCGACAGGGGGTGGCGGCGGCTGATGCATCCGGTTGAAGGCCGCATCGCCTTGAAACAACGTTGCCGCGGGGGGCTGCGAAACTCCACCGTAGCCGATCAATCGGGGCTCGCGCGTGGCGACCATGGGCTGACCGGTTCCGATCTGGATACCAAACAAGCGTTCGGCCATGGCCGATCCGTTCTGCATGACATGGCCAACGGACCACGCCAGGAACAGAAGTCCCAGCGTCATCCGTATCCAGCCCAGATTGATCATGCCACTGCCACCCACTGACACACGTCGCTTGGGCACCATGGGGATGGATAGGGGCATTCCTGTGGCAGTCGGTGGGCAATCCTGCGCAAGCGCGCTGCCCGGTCCGGCGGGCAATCAGACCATCCGGCCGTGGCAGTGCTTGAACTTCTTGCCCGATCCGCATGGACAGAGATCGTTGCGGCCCGGATTGCCCCAGGTCGTCGGATCGCTTTCCACGAAGCCTGGTGCAGGGGTGCCCGTCGGCGCGTCGTCCACCTCGGCGCCCGCGCCGGCCAGGGCAGGCTGGGCGACCCGGGCGGCCAGTTGCGCCTGCTGGGCTTGCAACTGACGGATCAGCTCGGCCTGTTCCTCGGGCGACATGGGCCGCACCTGCGCCAGCTTGGCCGTCACTTCCTCGCGCAGCGAATCAAGGAGGCCGGCGAACAGCTGGAACGCCTCGGACTTGTATTCGTTCAAGGGATCGCGCTGCGCATAGCCGCGGAACCCCACGACGGACCGCAGGTGTTCCAGCGTCAGCAGATGCTCGCGCCATTTCGCGTCGATGGTCTGCAGCAGGAACTGCTTTTCCACCCGGCGCATCGTCTCGGGGCCGAAGCCTGCGGCCTTTTCGGCCATGAAGGCATCGGCGGCAGCGGCGATCCGTTCGCGGAACACCTCGCCGTCCACGCCTTCCTCTTCACCCCAGGCGGCCGTCGGCAGGTCGACGCCCAGTTTTTCCAGCACGGCGTCGTGCAGGGCGACCGTTTCCCACTGGTCGGCGTAGGTCTTGGGCGGGATGTGTTCGTTCACCAGGTCGTCGATGACCTGGTGGCGCATGTCGGCCACGATCTCTTCCAGATCATTGGCTTCCATGATCTCGCGGCGCTGGCGGAAGATCACCTTGCGCTGCTCGTTCATCACGTCGTCGAACTTCAGCAACTGCTTGCGGATGTCGAAGTTGCGCGCTTCCACCTTGGCCTGCGCGCGTTCCAGCGATTTGTTCACCCAGGGGTGCACGATCGCCTCGCCTTCCTTCATCCCCAGCGTGGACAGCACCTTGTCCAGCCGTTCCGACCCGAAGATGCGCATCAGGT
>CAYYOE010000208.1:0-1148 GCA_964473055.1 uncultured Rhodobacterales bacterium
CTATACCCTCGCCCTCAAGCAGGGCGCTGGCAAAGGCGATCACGGTGGGGTCGTTCGTGCGCAGTAGTTCCTTCATGGGGATGATGTAGCGGCCCGGTGCGGCCGCTGTCGAGGCGGGATGGCATGCTGGGACGGATCGACGCGCAGACCGACAGAGCGGTGAAGCCGCACGAGCGGATGGCCGGGGCGCTGGCCGACCGGCTGGAGGCGGTGGATGCGCTGATCCGGGCACGGATGGCGTCGGAACACGCGCCGCGCATCCCCGAAGTCACCGCGCATCTGGTCGAGGCCGGCGGCAAGCGGTTGCGCCCGATGCTGACGTTGGCTTGCGCGCAGCTTGCCGGGTATCGCCCGTCCGATCCGGTTGGCCACGACGTTCGGCTGGCCGCGACCGTCGAATTCATCCACACCGCCACCCTGTTGCACGACGACGTGGTCGACGAAAGCGAGCGGCGGCGCGGGCGGCCCACGGCGAACCTTCTGTGGGACAACAAGTCCTCGGTTCTGGTCGGCGACTATCTGTTCGCGCGGTCGTTCCAGCTGATGGTGGAAACCGGCAGCCTGCGGGTGATGGACATCCTGGCCAATGCCTCTGCCGTGATCGCCGAGGGCGAGGTGCTGCAACTGACCGCGGCACAGGATATCGCCACGACCGAGGCGATCTACCTGCAAGTGGTGCGCGGCAAGACCGCGGCCCTGTTCGCCGCCGCCTGCGAGGTGGGCGGCGTGATCGCGGGCGCGCCCGCGGCGCAGGTGGATGCCCTGCGCGCCTATGGCGACGCACTGGGGATTGCCTTCCAGATCGTCGACGACCTGCTCGATTATGGCGGCGATTCCGGGACCATCGGCAAGAACACCGGCGACGATTTCCGCGAAGGCAAGCTGACGCTGCCGGTGATCCGGGCCCTGGCTGCCGCCGACACGGAGGAACGCGCCTTCTGGGCGCGCGTGATCGGCAAGCGCGACCAGGGCGACGGCGACCTGGCGCGCGCGCTGGCGATCATGGCGTGGCACGGCGCGATGGCGTCCACCCGCGCCACGGCGCTGGACTGGGCGGCGACGGCGCGGGCAGCGCTGGCGCCCCTGCCCGCCAATCCGCTGCGCGACATGCTGGAGGACCTGGCGTCCTACGTGGTCGAGCGCATCGC
>CAYYOE010000208.1:1248-5797 GCA_964473055.1 uncultured Rhodobacterales bacterium
GCGGCGGTCTGGTCGCCCAGCGCGCCCGCCACGACCCACCAGCCGGGATGCGCGCGCCGCAGAACGCGGGCGGCGGCCTCGGCCTCGGGTTCCGTGCGATAGAGCGCGAAGCAGGTGGCGCCTGACCCCGACATCCGGGCCAGTCCGCAGCCGGGCGTGGCCGCCAGCACGGCGAGGACCGTCGCGATGGCGGGGCAGACGGCAAGGGCGGGTGCCTGCAGGTCGTTGCGCTGGAACGACAGCCAGTCGATGGCCGCCGCGGCGTCCGGCACACTGGGCAGGCAATCGGGCAGCGGGGCATTGTCCGGCGTTGCCAGTGCATTGAACACCGCCGCCGTCGGTACCGGCACACGCGGGTTGACCAGCACAGCCGGCAGCGGCGGCAGGGAGACTGGAACCAGCACCTCGCCCGTGCCGCGGGTGCGCCATGGGCGCGGGGTCAGGCACATGGGCACATCGGCCCCGAGGGTTCGCAGCGCGAGGGCATCGGCCCAGCCCAGCGCCCGCGCCACCGCCGCCGCATCCGCGGATCCACCGCCGATGCCTGCGGCGGCGGGCAGGTGCTTGGTCAGGTGGATCGCCGCAGGATGCTCGGCAGCTACGACCGCTGCCGCACGCAGGGCAAGATTGCTGGCGTCGAGAGGCACGCCGTCGGCCTCGGGACCGTCCACACACAGGGACGAAGCCGACGCCGGTGCGACAGTCAGCCAGTCGCCCATCGGTGCGAAGGCCACCAGGCTGTCGAGCAGATGGTAGCCATCGGCGCGGCGTCCGGTGACATGAAGGCAGAGGTTCACCTTGGCCGGGGCAAGGACACGGACGGCGGTCATGGGCGCACCCGCGGCGGAAGCGTCAGTTGCCGTCGCTCGACAGCTGCACCGGGCGTCCCGCCTCTTCCGCAAGGACCACGTCAAGCCCGACCTCCAGCTTGCGACGGATCCGGGCGGGGTTGGCCTCGTGGTCCTCGTCTTCGGGACCCAGGAAGGACAGGGCGCGCGTCCACTGGAACCGAGCCTCGGTCCGGCGGCCCACGACCCAGTAGACATCGCCCAGGTGGTCGGTGATGACCGGGTCCAGCGGTGCCAGTTCCACCGCGCGTTCCATCGGGCCCACCGCTTCGTCGTAACGGCCCATGCGATAGAGGGCCCAGCCCAGGCTGTCGGTGATGTAGCCGTCCTGCGGCCGCGCGGCGACCGCGCGTTCGATCATGTCCAGCGCTTCTGCCAGGTTGCGGCGCTGTTCCACCAGCGAGTAGCCGAGGTAGTTCAGAACCTGCGGCTGGTCCGGGTTCAGCACCAGCGCCTGTCGGAAATCGGCTTCGGCCTCATCCCAGCGGTCGGTGCGTTCCAGAGTGATGCCGCGGGCGAAGAAGACGAACCAGTCCTGTTCCGTGGGCGCGCCGATCAGGGCCACGGCGCGGTCATAGGCACGCGTGGCCTCGTCGTGGCGTTCGGCCATGCGCAGGGCATCGCCCAGCGTGATATGCACCATGGGCAGGTCGTCCCGGGTGCGGGCGAGCGCCTGCAACGCCTCGATCGCGGCCTCGGTCCGGCCCGACCGGCGCAGCGCCTCGGCCCGGCCGAGTTCTGCGGCATGGGCGGCGGGATGGGCGGCGGGGATCAGGTTGTAGGCCTCGGTGGCGAAGTCCCAGCGTTCCAGCCGTTCGTAGAGGGCCGCCGTGCGCAGGATGCCCTCGACGTTGCGCGGGTTCAGATGCACCGCGATACGCGCGTAAAGCAGGGTGAAGGCGGGCGACGCCTCACCGGCAAGCGCGCTGGCGACGCTGTCGAATACCTCGCCGATGCCTTCGCGCGCCGAGCCGACAATATCGAAGGGCACCGGCGCCCCCGCCGCCAGCATCCGCGCCAGCACCTCGATCGAGGGGTCGGGGTCGGCGCCGAAGGCGGTTTCCAGCACCCCCAGGGCTTCGGCCGGGCGGTCAAGCTGAGACAGGATCTGCGCATGGGCGATCGACCCGCGGCGCGACAGCTGCATCGGCTGGCCCGTGCTACCGGCAAAGATCGCCTCTGCGCCCTCCAGGTCGCCCACCAGCGCCAGCGCCAGCGCCTTGTGATAGAGCGCGAAGGCAGCCAGGCCATCGGCCTCGGCCATGGCGTCGAAACGGTCCAGCGCATCCGACATGCGGCCCTCGCCGACGCTCGCCCAGGCGGTGACCAACTGGTCCACCAGGGGCCCCACCCGTTGCGCGTTGTCGAGGTGGGTCAGAAGCCGGCCGTAGGCATCGTTCGCGGCCATGTCGGCGATCAGCGCGAGGTTCTCGACCTGGGTGTTCGCACCAAGGGAAGCCATTCGCGTGGCGATCGGAACGGCCCGGGCAATGTCGCCCATGGCAAGATGCGCAAGGACGGCGCTTTCCATCAGGGGCGGGTTCGACGGATCGCGGATCAGTGCCCGGGTGTAGTAGGTGGCCGCGGCACGGAAATCGTTCTGGGCCACGGCCTGGCGCGCCGCCAGGAAGGCCCCGGACGCCGTTTCGGCGGCCGCAGGCCCGGCCAGGGGCGTGGGCAACGGAAGCGAAAGGGCCGTGGCGAGGGCAAAAGCGGCAATCGGCAGTCGTCGCCAGGCAGGGGCCCGCAGGGATCGGTCGGTCAAGGCGGGTCCTCACGCAACAACATGTCGGCCAAGGGTAGTGCGCGCCAATGCCCCTGTCCATCATCCACCGCGGGTCGGTGACAGGCGCGTGATCCAGCGCCGCCGTTCATCACCTCACATGTTCGGATAGTTCGGTCCTCCGCCGCCCATTGGCGTGGTCCAGACGATGTTCTGACTCGGGTCCTTGATGTCGCAGGTCTTGCAGTGAACACAGTTCTGAAAGTTGATCTGGAACTTTGCCTGATCGCCTTCGCCCAGCACCTCGTAAACACCCGCCGGACAATACAACCGCGCGGGTTCGGCATAGTCGGGCAGGTTGACCCGGATCGGCACGTCGGGGTCGGTCAGCTGCAGGTGGGCAGGCTGATCCTCGTCGTGATTGGTGAAGCTGTAGGCGACGTTCGTCAGTCGATCGAAGCTGAGCACGCCATCGGGCTTCGGATAGGCGATCGGCTGGTGGCGGAAGGCTCGATCCGTCGCGGCGGCGTCAGTCTTGGCGTGCTTGCGGGTTCCCAGCGGGTTGAACCGCAAGAGATGCGCGACCCACATGTCGAACCCACCCGCGATCAGCGAGGCCGCCAGCCCCCAGTGCGACCACAGCGGCTTGACGTTGCGCACGCGGCGAAGGTCCCTTGCCACCGGTCCGGATTTCAAGGCGCGGTCATAGGCATCGAGACGGTCGCCCGCACGGCCCGCGGCGATGGCCTCGGCGGCGGCCTCGGCAGCGTGGAGACCGGACCACATGGCATTGTGGTTGCCCTTGATCCGCGGCACGTTCACCAGCCCGGCCGAACAGCCCAGGATCGCCACCCCGGGCGCGGTCACTTCGGGGATCGACTGCCAGCCGCCCTCTGTGATCGCACGGGCGCCATAGGCCACGCGCTTGCCGCCCTTCAGCAGGTCGGCCACCATCGGGTGGTGCTTCCAGCGCTGGAACTCGTGGTAGGGCGACAGGTGCGGGTTGCGGTAGTTCAGGTGCACGACAAAGCCCAGGTACACCTGGTTGCCTTCGGCATGATAGAGGAACGAACCACCGCCCGCATTGCCGCCGAGCGGCCAGCCCATCGAGTGCTCCACTCGGCCCACACGGTGCTTTTCCGGGTCGATCTCCCAGATCTCCTTCATGCCAAGGCCGTACTTCTGCGGCTCGGCGCCTGCGTCCAGCGCCAGCCGAGCGATCACCTGCTTCGACAGCGATCCGCGCGCGCCTTCAGCGAGGAACAGGTACTTGCCGCGCAACTCCATGCCCGGGTCGTAGCTTGGCCCCGGCGCGCCGTCGGCCGCACGCCCGAACTCGCCCGCGACGACGCCAAGGACCGTGCCGCCATCGTCGGACCAGACGATTTCCGAGCACGACATGCCCGGGAAGATCTCCACCCCCAGCCCCTCGGCGACGCCCGCCATCCAGCGGCAGACGTTGCCCATCGACACGATGTAGCAGCCGTGGTTCGACATGAAAGGCGGCATGACCGCATTCGGGATGCGGACCTGTCCGGCGGGTCCCAAGACATGGAACCGGTCCTCGGTCACCTCCGTGCGGATCGGGGCGTCCATCGTGCGCCATTCGGGCAGCAGGGCGTCCAGTGCGGAAGGGTCCAGCACCGCGCCCGACAGGATATGCGCGCCGACCTCGGACCCTTTTTCCAGCACCACGACCGACAGGTCCGGGTTCACCTGCTTCAGCCGGATTGCCGCCGACAGGCCCGCCGGACCCGCGCCCACGATCACGACGTCGTAGTCCATCGCGGGGCGTTCGATCTGGGTCATGGCGATGGCTCTCCCGGCAAGAAAATTACGCCCGGGATGTAACGGCTGGGAACGTCCGCCGCAACCGCAACGCGGCGTTAGGTCGCCGGTCCGAACGCCCGGCGGCACCCGGCACTTGCAATTCGCGCATCCCGGCGCAAGGGTACGGGAACCTTACGGCAGCGGGCGG
>CAYYOE010000209.1:0-1074 GCA_964473055.1 uncultured Rhodobacterales bacterium
GCGACAGCGAGCTGGAGATCTGCTGGAAGCCCTTCACGTCGGATTCCATGACCTTGGAGATCGACCAGATCGCGGCGCCATCGCGCGCGGTGCCGATCGACTTGCCGGTCGAGATCTCGTTCTGGGTCTTGGCGAGGTTCATGTTGATCGTCTTCAGGGTCTGAAGCGCGACCATCGAGCTGGTGTTGGTCAGGATACTGGACATGGAATGTCACCTCTGGTCGGCCGACGCTTTTGCGCCGGATGTCATGGGGCCGTCGGGCTGCTAGACCGCGACGGTACGATCGCCTTTCTGACTGTGCGGCAGCCCGGTTTTCCCGGAAGGCCGCGCCACCGTTGGGTGCGCGACCTGCTTGCATGCATCAGGCTAACAAATGATTGCGTCTTGCCCTGCCACGCGCCGGAATCCGCGAACAAGGTTAAGCAGTTGTCCCCCGCGCCGGGCCGGGGGCGGGCAGTTGCGACATGCGGCCGTCGGCGGAATAGGTGGTCATCGGTCCGGGTGCGGCCAGTGCGGATTCCACCAGGCGGCGGGCGGCGCGGATACCTTCACCGCAGGCGGTCAGCAGCCCGGCGTTCCTCTCGGACGCCTGGCGAAGGCGATGGGCCGCGGCGGCGCCGGGTCGGGTTCCGGACAGGTCGGCAAGCAGCTGTTCCTTCCGGGCCGCAAGCTCGCCCAGCGACGACAGGCGACCTTCCAGCAGGATCCTGCGCTCGTCCTCCAGAAGGTCGAGAAGGGCCGTGGCGGGATCCTTGGGGCTACGCAGACGCATTCTCTTTCTCCATGAGGGCGCGGAAGATGTGTTCGGTCAGGCCGAGTCCGCCCGATGCGACGAGGACCCGTGCCTTCTCGGTGATCAGCATCGAGGCGAACTGATCCTCGCCGATGCCGCCACCAAAGCCTTCCAGTGGTTTGCCGAACCCTGCCGAGCGCAGCATCTCGGCGAGAAACGTCACCTCCAGTTCCGCCGCGGCTGCCCGAAGCTGCGCGGGGCGATCCAGGGTGTTCCCGATGCGCGCGGCTGCCGTGCCGGTGACTTGGGTCGGGCCTGGCTGGATATGGCCTGGCTGGAT
>CAYYOE010000209.1:1174-5739 GCA_964473055.1 uncultured Rhodobacterales bacterium
GGCCTGGCTGGATATGGCCTGGCTGGATCGGACCTGTGTCGACCATGGGGCACCTCGTGATTCGATGGGCCGACCTTCGCAGGCGCCGGTAAACATGCGGTAAGGCTGCTGCGGTATGCATGGTCCGACGCATGCAGAAGGCAGATGGCGGTGACTCAGATACTAACAGTCATTTCCGGACAGATTCCCGTGGAAATGCGGGGCGAATCGGCCGAGGCGGCGCCCGGCGCCGAAGGGGCTGCTGCCTGGTCTCTGGCGTGGGAAGACGCCAATCGCATCGACAAGGCCAAGGTAGACGTCCAGCCGGAGGACACCCGGTCGGAGGTGGCTCCCTTGCTGACACGGCGGGACGCCGAGGTGGCCCCGGCAGCCCCCCGTGCCGACCAGCCCCTTGACCCACGCGTGCGTGAGTGGCCGGCTGCCGTGGGCGGGACGGGGAGGCAAGTGCAAGGGGCGCATGACCGGTGGTTCGGGAGCAAGGGCCATTCCCTCGTCCATCGGCACTCTGACGATCTGCCCGGTTCGGTGCCCGGTGCCCTTCGCGGAGTGTCCGGGGATGCGCCGACCGCAATGGCCGCTGCGCAAGCCGTGCCCGCTGCTCGGGCGCATGCGTCCGCTGAAGATTCCGGTCCGCGGCGGTTCGGAATTGACGGAACGGTCGAGCGGGTATCGACCTCGGCAGCACGGGTCCTTGCCGGAGCCTCGGGCGTCCGGACAGACCCGGCCTTGCTGCGCGAGGGCCGTGCGTCACACGATGCGGTTGCCCCCGAGTCGCTCTCGTCGGTCAGGGCGTCCGGTCACGGCGCCGCAAGGGATTCGGGGACTTCCGAAAACCCGCCTGCAAGACGGGCCGTGACCGGGAATGTCCCTGACGCGACCGCCGCGGACGCGGGGGACACGGACACGCCGGCCAAACCAAAGGACGTGTCGTCACGTCAGCCCATGCCGCCGCCGGAGCGGGCCGCACCCGCGTTTCGGACCCTCGAACCGGGTGAGGAACGCCTCTCACGGCCTGTCGAAAGGCCAAAGGCCCGGGGGCAGGGGCCCCAGCATTCGGTCGGGTCCCGTTCGGCACAGGTGCCCAGTGCGGCACTGGTGCCCAGTGCGGATGGTCCCGTTGTCGGATTCTCCCTGCCGGGTGCAACACCCGCCGACCAGATTCCGGGCCCGATTCCCTCTCGCGATGCGAAATCCGACCAGGGGCCGGCGAACCTGCCGGCTGGATCGGCGGTCGTTTCCGTTGCGAAGGAAAGCCCGCAGATCGTCAGGCAGCCTGACCGTGCGCCCGCTGGCGGCGCTTGGACCGGTAGGACTGACGCCCCCCTGCCATCCGACGCTATGTCAGATCCGGTCCGGCAGGCTGCTGCCGATCTGCCCGCGCCACCGCCTGCGCCCCAGGATCGCACAGGGGTGACCGATGGGAGGCACGCGACCCCGGTGCGCCCGCCCGAGACAGCCCTTCCGGCCCCGGAATGGCGCGCGGCTGAGGGGCCGCGCGATGGTGCGGACCTGCCGCGCCTTGGGCAGCCTGCAGACCTGCCGCCACGCCAGACAGCGGGCGCCCCGATTGCCCCGGTCGCCGCTGCACCGGTGCCGACCCCGACCATGGTCCAGGGCCGGATCGACGATCCGTCGGTTTCCGCAGGGTTCAGCGACACCCCGGAACTTTCTGCTTTGCCGATGGTCCAGTCCATCGTCACCCCAGGGGCGATCGCGGCCGTATCGGCATCGCCATCCCCGGACCCACGCGCTGTCGCGAACCAACTGACAGAGGCATTCGTCGCGGCCCGGCCCAATGGCACGATCGAGATCGCGCTGGATCCGGTGGAACTCGGGCGCGTGCGCATGGTGCTTTCACCGGAAAGCGGTGCGATGGCAGTGGCCCTGTCGGCCGAACGTCCGGAAACGCTCGAGCTCTTGCGGCGCACGATCGATCTGCTGGCGAACGACCTGCGCGACCTCGGCTATGGCACCCTCAGCTTCCGGTTCGACCAATCCGGGGCCGGGTCGGACCGGCCGGACAGCCGCGGAAAGGCCGAGCGCGCCGGACCGGCAGAGCCCGAGGCCAAGCGCAGCATCGCCACGGCAGGCCTTGGAACCATCGGGATCAACGGGCTTCCCACCGGCGTTTTGCAGCGCCTCGACATTCGCGTGTAGGAGACCTTCATGGACGTCACGTCAACGCAGAACCCCGGAAATCCGGCACTGGCAAGGTCCGCCGCCGCGGCTGCGGAGCAGGCCGAACGGGGTGTCATCAGTTCCGATTTCCAGACCTTCCTGCTGATGCTGACCGAGCAGTTGAAGAACCAGGATCCGTTGAACCCCCTCGAAGCCACCGATTTCGCGGTCCAGCTTGCCACCTTCTCGGGTGTGGAACAGCAGGTCCGCACCAACGATCTGTTGCGCGACCTGGCCGGCCAGATGGGTGCCGGCAGCCTTGCGCAGTATTCGGGCTGGATCGGGATGGAGGCGAAATCCGCCGCGCCGGTCTATTTCGATGGCCAGCCCGTCCTGATCGACCCGCAGCGGGCCAGCGGGGCCACGTCAAGCACGCTGATCGTGCGTGACGATCGTGGCGCCATCGTGGGGCAGGCCGTCCTGCCCCCCGGTTCCGGCCCGGTGGAATGGGTGGCGACCGACACCTCCGGCGCGCCGATGCCGGCGGGGTTGTACGCGCTGACTGTCGAGAACCGGAACGGCGATCTGGTGCTGCCGACAACCCCAGTTCATAGCTACGCGCGGGTCACCGAGGTGCGCGCCGGTGCGTCCGGCCCCGAGATCGTCCTTGCGGGTGGCGGGGTTGCGAACCCGGTCGAAGTCACGGCGCTGCGCAGCCCGTAGGGCGACAGTGGTGCGGGCGGGGTTGCCGGAACGCGGCGCAGATCGGTCGGTGGGCTGGTGCCGGGGCCGGTCGACGTATCAAACGGTCTGGCACGGTGGACGCCATCGTGAAATCAGTGCCTGCGGACAAACCGGCAGGACGCACCGAAGTGCAAACGACATCCACGGCGATCCCGGCCCTCTGCCTGCCCGCCGGGCCGTCGGACGACCCGGGCACACCCGAGGCGCCGATCCCCCCGGGCGATGCCTGCCCCGATGGCGTGCTGGCGCTGGTCCAGCGGGCCCTCGGCGCGCGCGCGCGCCAGGCTGTCTGGACCCCGATGTCGGGCGGCAAGGCCAACCGTGTCTGGCGTATCGGGATCCCGCACGGGGATGCGATCGTCAAGCTTTACGACATGCGGGCGGCCAGCCGCCTGTTCCCCAACAACCCGAGGGCCGAGGCGCGCATTCTGGGTGATCTTGCGGGAACAGGGCTCGCCCCGGAGGTGCTGTACCATGCCCGAACCGGCGATGGCCCGGTGCTGGTCTATCGCGCGGTTCCGGGGCGGACGCTTGCCGAGGGCGGTTGGCTTGACTGGGTCACGGACGTCGCAACCTGCCTGGCCCGGCTGCACCGCAGGACAGTGCCAGAGGGATACCGCCGGGCCAGCGTCGCACCGGGTGCCTTGCGTCGAGGGATTACCGCCGATCTGGCGCAAGTCCCCCAAAGCGACGCTACCCGATGGGTCGTTCGTCGCGCGAGGGGTCCGGTCGGGGCTTTGCCGCCCGCATCCCCGGCGTCCGCCTTGCTCCACGGCGATCCGGTGCCGGGCAATATTGTGCAAAGCGTCTGCGAAGGTGTGACCCTGATCGACTGGCAATGTCCGGCGATCGGCGATCCGGTGCATGACATCGCCCTCGTCCTGTCACCGGGCATGCGCCGGCTATACGGCTGCCCGCCCCTTTCGCCCGAAGAACGCAGAGGTTTCTGGCAGAGCTATGCCGACCCGTCCGCCGAGGCGCGCCATGCGGTTCTTCGGCCCCTCTTGTCGGCACGGATCGTCGCGCACTGCCTGGCGCAGTCGGCACGGGGTCGGCCGGGGTATGCCGAAGCCGCACTGGCCGAGATGGCGGCGCTAGAAGGCCAGGGCCAGGCCCACGACAGCGGCCCCGACAAGGGCGCCACCGATCCCCCAGAGCGCGGGGGCAAGCCGCGGTAGCGGCGGAGGCGGGGGCGGGGGCGTCGCGCGGGCCGCCTCGCGCAGGAGCGCGGCCTCGGCCAGCTGCGGCAGTTTCGGGCCGAATCGTGCCAGGACCCGCGCGGTGCGCGCCAGATCGCGCAGCACGGCCTTGGGGCCGATGTTCTGGGCGATGTAGTCCTCGACCACCGGGCGGGCGACCTTCCAGATGTTGATGTTGGGGTCGAACGACCGCGCGACGCCCTCGACGACCACCATGGTCCGCTGCAACAGGATCAGTTCGGTGCGGGTTTCCATGCCGAATCGTTCGGTCACCTCGAACAGGTAGTTCAGGAGCCGCCCCATCGAGATCTGGCTGGCGTTCATGCCGAAGATCGGCTCGCCCACGGACCGCAGGGCGCGGGCGAATTCGTCCACGTCGCGGTCGGCCGGCACATAGCCCGCCTCGAAATGCACCTCGGCCACGCGCCGGTAATCCTTGCGGATGAAGCCGAAAAGGATCTCGGCATAGGCGCGGCGGGTATAGTCGTCGAGCCGCCCCATGAT
>CAYYOE010000210.1:0-5674 GCA_964473055.1 uncultured Rhodobacterales bacterium
TTCGCCGCCCATGGCGTGCCACCACTGGATGTCGGTCTGGGCCGAAGCGGTGCCCGCCACGACGGCAAGCGCCGCCGATGAAAGCAGAAGTCTGGTCATGAAAGTTCCCCCATGTCTGGCATGTGACCTGCCACTAGTCCGGTGATGTTACACATACATGACAGATTTGCGACAGTTTAGTCGCGCCCGCGGGATGCTTTTCCGTCACGTTCCAGAGCCATCGCAGGTGCGATGCGCCCGCAACGGCAGACACGGCATCCGGGCAATGACCGTCCCACTGCCGCTGCCCCGATCCGGGTCGACGCCGGGCGCGGTCCGGCAGCATACCGCCGAAAGCCTGGGATGCCTTGTTGCGGACGCGCAACATTCACGCAGGAAGCACGAACTGTTCACACCTTGGCCCGATTCCTCGGGTATTCTTTCCCCTGCGTCACGATGGTTGTCGCGGCGCAGATCCTCCCTGTACTGACCGGCCGCGCCCCGTGCGCGGCCTTTTTTTGGGTATCGGGTTCACTCGGCGACCGACGCGATCAATCCCGCGCCGCGCGCCCGGTTCGAATTCACCTCGGTGCCCACGCGGTGCAGCTGCAACGTGTCCTCGGGCGCGGGCACCATCAGCCGCGCCGCCCCGTGTCCCGCCTCGCCCAGCCACAGCGCGCGGGCCTCGGGCGTCAGGATCACCGGCATCCGGTCATGCACGGCGGCCAGCGGCCCGGTCGCCGCACAGGTGACGATGGCACAGGTGACAAGGCTCACCCCGTCCCGTTCCCACGCCTGCCAGACTCCCGCCATCTCCATCACCGCGCCATCCGTGCGGGTGACATACCAGGGCAGCGGCGTCTGCCCCTTCTCGCGCGTCCATTCGTAGAAGCCGCTTGCCGGCACGATGCAGCGCCGTTCCCTCGCGGCGGCCCGGAACGCTGGCTTTTCCGCGATCGTCTCGGAACGGGCGTTGATCAGAAGCGGCCCGTCGTTCGGCGCCCTGTACCAGCCGGGGATGAAGCCCCACCGCAGCGCCCGCAGCCGCCGCACGCCATCCTCGGATGTCACCGCGTGGACAGGCACCGTCGGGCAGACGTTATGGTCGGGCACCGGGGGCAGATCATTGTCCGGCGCGGCATCGAACAGCGCCGCCAGCGCCTCGGACGGGGTGGTGAGAACAAAACGGCCGCACATGCGCCAGACCCTGCCGTCGCTCGGATCAAAAGAAAAGGGCGCGGCAACACGGCCGCGCCCGATCCCGAAAGGTGTGGAACCGCCCTATTTCTGCGTGATCCGCCCGTCCAGAAACGGCGTGTAGGGCGCGTTCGCCGCAAGGAACTCGGCCGTCACATCAGCCAGGTCGGGGCCGTAGTCGTAGGCGTTCTCCGCATCGACAAACATCGCAAAACCATCGCCGCCCTTGCGCACGAAGTCGTTGGACACCACGCCATAAGTCTTGGCGGGGTCCAGCGGCACAAAGGTATCACCCTCGGCCACCATCACGTCGCTGACGCGGCTGCCGGCCGGTTGCGACAGGTCGAAGGTGTACTTCAGCCCTGCCACCTGCACAAACCGGCCCGCCCCGTCCTCGACCGCGCTGACCCCGTTCTCCAGGGCCGCCAGCAGCACCTCGCCCGTCACCTGGAACGTGGAAAGCGAGTTCTGGAACGGCAGCACGGTCAGCACCGCGCCCTTGGTCACCTGGCCCGCGTCGATGGACGCGCGCAAGCCCCCGCCATTGGCGATGGCCACCTGGATGCCCTGGTCGCGCACCCGGTCCAGCATCGCCTCGGCCACGAGGTTGCCCATCTCGCATTCCCGCGCGCGGCAGTTCTCGCGCGTGCCGTCGATGGGGGCCGCGGCCTCGGCCACCACCTCGTTGCGGATCGTTTCCAGCGGTTCCGCCAGCACGGCCACCCGCGCAAGGATCGCCTCGTCCTCGGCAACCGTCCCGTCGATGGGCAGGATGTCGCCCGTGGCCGACACCACATTTCCAGCGTCATCCCAGGTGACTGTCAGCTCACCCAGATACATCCCGTAGGCGCCCGCCTGCACGATGTGCACACCGTTAACCGTGGCCGGGTAAGGCGCCACAGCCCCCTCGACCGTGTTCGACAGCAGCGTGTGCGAATGCCCGCCCACGATCACGTCCACGCCCGTGGTGCCCTCGGCAATCCGGACATCCTCGGGGAACCCCGAGTGGCTCAGCACGATGATCTTGTCGACACCCTCGGCGGTCAGCCGGTCCACCTCTCCCTGTGTCGCCGACACGGGATCGGTGAAGACGATGTTCTGCCCCGGGCTGGACAGCTCGGGGTTGTTCTTCGGCGTCAGCCCGATGATCCCGATCCGCTCGCCGGCAACCTCCAGGACGACCGATTTCTCGATCTCGGCCCGCAGGCCCGCTTCACCCGTCAGGTCGGCGTTCGCCATCAGGAACGGAAAGTCCAGCGCCTGCGCATAAGCGGTCAGCACCTCAACCCCGTGGTTGAACTCGTGGTTGCCCACGGCCATGGCGTCGAACCCGATCTGGTTCATGAACTCGGCCGACATCGCGCCAAGGTAAAGGGTATGGAACAGCGTTCCCTGGAACTGGTCGCCACCGTCCAGCAGGATCGAGGTCGCGTGCCGCGCCCGCGCCTCGGCGATCGCCGGCACCAGCCGCGCAATGCCGCCAAAGCACTCGCCCGCAGCGTTGTTCTCGGCCGAGCAGCGCGACCCCGACGCCGTGACCGGCTCGAACCGGTCGTGGAAATCGTTGATGTGCAGGATCGTGAGCGTGAAGTCGGCCAGCGCCACGCCGGGCGCAAAGGCCAGCGCAGCGGCGGAACCAAGCAGGATGTGTCGCATCGGTAGTCTCCCCGTGATGTCTCTGCCGCTCATGTGACTACGCGGAAGACGCGAAGTCAAAGCCGATGGCGGCCTTGTTGCGGAACCGTGTGTCAGGGCCATGACGCGGAAGGGCGACCTGACGCTTGACCCGCCCCGGATGCCGCGCCATCAGGCGGGAATGCATATCTACAAGATCTTTCGTGGCCCCGAATGGCAGGCTCTGCGCGACCGGGGGGAAACCGCAGGCGCGCCGGTGGACGTTGCTGACGGCTTCATCCATTTTTCCTCCGCCGACCAGGTGGCCGAGACCGCCGCACGGCACTTTGCCGGCGCAGACGGGCTGATCCTGGCCGCGGTCGAGACGGAGCGCCTCGGTGATGCCCTGCGCTGGGATCCCTCCCGCGGCGGCGCCCTGTTCCCCCATCTCTACCGCCATCTGCACCTGGCCGACATCGCGTGGCACGCCCCCCTGCCCCTCGGGCCGGATGGCACCCACGCCTTCCCGCCGCTGAAATGAGCGGCCTGGAGCGCGCCGGGCTGGCGATGCTGCGCCGCCTCGACCCGGAAACCGCCCACGGCCTTGCGCTGGCGGCACTGCGCAGCGGTCTGGCGCCCCTGACCCGCGGGCCCGACAGCCCTTCGCTGGCAATCACGCTGGCGGGCCTTCGCCTGACCAACCCCCTCGGCCTCGCAGCCGGATTCGACAAGAACGCGGTCGCCCTGCCTGCGCTGATGCGGGCGGGATTCGGCTGGATCGAGGTCGGCGCGGCCACCCCCCGCCCCCAGCCCGGCAATCCCCGCCCGCGGCTGTTCCGCCTGCCTGAGGATCAGGCCGCCATCAACCGCTTCGGCTTCAACAACGACGGGATGGAGGCGATCCGCGATCGCCTCGCCCGCCGCCCGCAGGACGGCCCGCCCGTCGGGCTGAACCTCGGCGCCAACAAGGACAGCGACGACCGCGCGGGTGACTTTGCGCAGGTGCTGGCCACCTGTGGCCCGGTGATCGACTTCGCCACCGTCAACGTGTCCTCACCCAACACCGAGCGCCTGCGCGACCTGCAGGGCCGCGCGGCGCTGACGGGCCTTCTGGACCGGGTGATGACCGCGCGCGCACGCCTTGCCCGCCCGATTCCGGTCCTGCTCAAGATCGCCCCGGACCTGACCGACGCCGACATCGCCGACATCGCCGAGGTTGCCCTCGCCGCCGGGATCGACGCCATCGTTGCGACAAACACCACAACCGCCCGCGAAAGCCTGAAAAGTGCCTCTGCAGGGCAAACCGGCGGCCTGTCCGGCCTGCCGTTGTTCGAAACGTCCACCCGCCTGCTGGCGCGCCTGTCCGCCCTGACCGAGGGGCGTATCCCCCTTGTGGGCGTGGGCGGCATCGGGTCGGCCGAACAGGCGTGGCAGAAGGTCCGCGCAGGCGCCACCGCCCTGCAACTCTACACTGCGCTCAGCTACCAGGGCCTGTCGCTGATCCCCGAGATCCTCGCGGGCCTCGATTCCCGCCGCGCCGACGCAGGCTTCGCCACCCTCACCGACGCCGTTGGGACGGGCCGCTCCGACTGGACTTGACCCGCCCTCTCCTTCGATATGGTGCAAGTATCCCGGGGGTGCGGGGGCAGCGCCCCCGCGACTCGGCCATCCGCCCTCAGGCGACCTTTTCCAGCGCCACCCGCGGCGCGATGCCCAGCGCATGCACCACGTCGCGCGTCAGGTGTGGCTTGTTCAGCGTGTAGAAGTGCAGCTGGTCCACACCGCCCTCGATCAGGTCGGCGCAGAGTTCCGTGCAGACAGCGGTCGCCAGCAACTCCTCGCGGCCATCGCGCGCGGCCTTCTCGAACGCCTCGTCCAGCCAGGCGGGCACATGCGCCCCGCAGCGCGCCGCGAACCGCTTGACGCCCACCCAGTTCTCGATCGGCAGGATGCCCGGCAGCACGGGCACGGTGATCCCCGCCGCGGCGCAGGCGTCGCGGAAGCGGAAGAAGGTCTCGGCCTCGAAGAAGAACTGCGTGATCGCGCCCGTCGCGCCCGCATCCACCTTGCGCTTCAGCCAGTCCACATCGGACCCAGGGTCGGCAGCCTCGGGGTGCGGATCGGGATAGGCGCCCACATGCAGCCGGTCGAACAGCCCCGTGCGGGCCAGCGCGTCCACCAGTTCGGCCGCATCGCGGAACCCGTCCGGGTGCGGCGCGAAGCGGCCCTGTCCCTTCGGCGGATCGCCGCGCAGCGCCACGATCTCGCGGACACCGGCGGCGGCATAGCCGCGCGCAATCTCCAACGTCTCGGCGCGGCTGGCGTTCACGCAGGTCAGATGCGCGGCCACGTTCAGCCCGTATTCCTGTGTCAAGAGCGCCACCGCCTCGTGCGTCAGGTCCCGCGTGGTGCCGCCCGCGCCATAGGTCACCGACACGAAGTCCGGCCCCAGCGGCGCCAGCGTGTTCACCGTCTCCCACAACCGGAACGACGCCTGCAGCGATTGCGGCGGGAAGAACTCGAAGCTGATGCGCGGCGTGGCCATGGGGGTCTCCGATCTGACACGGCCTTGTCCCACGCGCCTCGGCATGAGACAAACTCATAATCCTCAACAAGACCATGAGCCGGACATGAAGTTCCACCTGGAATTCCGCCACCTGCGGACGATCAAGGCGATCCACGACACAGGCGGTCTGGCGCGCGCGGCCGAGACGCTGAACATCACGCAATCGGCGCTCAGCCATCAGGTCAAGGGGATCGAGGACCAGGCCGGGGTCGAACTGTTCGCGCGGCGCTCGAAGCCCCTGCGCCTGTCGGCGGCGGGGCAGCGCCTGCTGCGGCTGGCCGAACGCATCCTGCCCGAGATCGAGGCGATCGAGGAGGA
>CAYYOE010000211.1:0-5617 GCA_964473055.1 uncultured Rhodobacterales bacterium
GTCGTATAGCGGTTCTGCCCCGGGCGGCGCCGGTCCAGCCAGTGCTGCAAATCGGCCTCGGCCAACGGCACGCCCGGCGGACAGCCATCCACCGTGCAGCCCAGCGCCGGTCCGTGGCTTTCGCCCCAGGTCGTGACGCGGAAGACGTGGCCGAAGGTGTTGAGGCTCATGGCGCGGGCTCCTGTTGCCCGTCGTCCTAGCGGCGCAGGGGCGCGATGCAACCCCCTTGCAGGCGGTCGGGTACGCACTTAACCTTGCGAATACCTCGGGGTGCCCGGCAACGGGCTGAGATGCGCAAGCGAACCCGTTGAACCTGAACCGGTTAGGACCGGCGGAGGGAAGGTGACGCGCTCATCCTCTTTCGCCGTCCGTCGCAAAGAAAGGGATGACCATGCGATCCGTTCTTCTTGCTTCGGGCTTGATCGCCACCGCCAGCGCGGCAGTGGCCGAGACACCCGTACTTACGATCTATGCAGGCGAATACTTCACGTCCGAATGGGGGCCCGGCCCCGCGATGGAGGCGGGGTTCGAGGCGATCTGCGCCTGCGACGTGCAGTTCGTGCCGGGCGACCTGTTGCCGCGCCTGCTGCTGGAAGGCGAGCGGACGCGCGCCGATGTGGTGATCGGACTGACGACCGACGTGATGGCGCGTGCGCGCGCAACCGGGCTGTTCGTGCCACACGGGCAGGATACGGACGCGCTGACCCTGCCGGTGGCCTGGGACGACGATACCTTTCTGCCGTTCAACTGGGGCCACACGGCCTTTGTCCATGACACCACGCGGCTGGCCACGCCGCCGCAGTCCTTCGACGACCTTCGCACCCTGCCCGACGATGTGAAGCTGGTGATCCAGGACCCGCGCACCTCGATCTCGGGGCTGGCCATGGTGCTGTGGGTGAAGGCCGCGCTGGGGGATGACGCCGGGGCATTCTGGGCCGACATCGCGCCGAACATCCTGACCGTGACCCGGGGCTGGTCGGAAAGCTACGGCCTGTTCACTAGCGGCGAGGCCGATCTGGTGCTCAGTTACACGACCTCGCCCGCCTATCACATCATTGCCGAGGGCGACCTGACGAAGAAGGCCGCGATCTTTCCGGAAGGGCACTACTTCATGGCCGAAACGGTGGGTCGCATCGCCGGGACTGACGTGCCTGACCTGGCGGATGCCTTCCTGGCCTGGGTGATGACACCCGACTTCCAGCGGATGATCCCGACGGCCAACTGGTCGCTGCCGTCCGCCCTGCCGCAGGACCAGTGGCCCGAGGGCTGGGCCGATCTGCCCCTGCCCGACCGGGTGCTGTTCTATTCCGAGGACGAGGCCGAGGCGATCCGGGCAGAAGCGATCGAGGAATGGCGCGCAGCCCTGTCGCAATAGGCGCCGCCGCGGCCATCGCGGCACTGGTTCTGGTGCCCCTTGGCGCGGTGACGATCCGCGCCGGGGGGTGGCCGACGCTGGGCCCGGGGGATTGGGCAGCGCTGCGCTTCACCGTCTGGCAAGCGGCGCTATCGGCGCTGATCTCTGTCGGCGTCGCCATACCCGTGGCCCGTGCCCTGGCGCGGCGACAGTTCCGGGGGCGGGGTGCCCTTGTCCTGCTGATGGGGGCGCCGTTCATCCTGCCTGTCATCGTGGCCGTGCTGGGGATACTGGCGGTCTGGGGCCGGGCAGGATGGATTTCGGAGTGGATGTCCGTCGCCGGATTCCCCCGGCTGGACATCTACGGACTGCCCGGCATCCTGCTGGCACATGTGTTCTTCAATCTGCCACTGGCAGTGCGTCTGATCCTGATGGGTTGGTTGTCGATCCCGGCAGAACGGTTTCGGCTGGCCGCGACACTGAACCTTCAGGGACTGACGCTGTTCCGGGTGATCGAGGGACCGATGCTTCGGGCCGTGGTGCCTGGTGCGTTTGCGGTGATCTTCCTGATCTGCACCGGTTCCTTCGCCGTGGCACTGACCCTCGGGGGCGGGCCGCGGGCGACAACGGTTGAGCTTGCGATCTATCAGGCGTTTCGGTTCGACGCTGACCTGACGCGCGCCGCGGGGCTGGCCCTGGCGCAGATCGCGCTGACGCTGGCGGCGGCCGCCCTTGCGGCCTGGGCCGTGCTGCCGGCGGCGGGGGCCGGGGGGCTGGACCGGACCGTGGAACGATGGGACCGAGCGCCGGTCTGGCGCGATGGCCTGGCGATCGGGCTGGCCGCCGCCTTCCTGCTTGCGCCGCTGGCCGCCATCGTCCTGCGTGGTCTGCCGGGCCTGCCCGAACTGCCGCCTTCGGTCTGGGCCGCTGCGGCGCGGTCGGTCGTGGTGGCGGTCGCGTCCATGGCTTTGACGCTGACACTGGCCGTTCCGCTGGCACTGGCTGCCGCCCGAGGCGCGCGCTGGGCGGAATGGGCGGGCTATGTGCCCCTGTCGGCCTCGGCCCTTGTGCTGGGGACGGGACTGTACCTGATCCTGTTCCCGCTGGCGGACCCGCGCGCGCTGGCCCTGCCGGTCACTGCCGCGGTGAATGCGACGCTGGCCCTGCCCTTCGCGCTTCGGGCGCTTGTGCCCGAGGCGGCCGAAGTGCAGGCGCGTCATGGGCGGCTGGCCGAGGCGCTGTCCTTGCGCGGCTGGGCACGGGTGCGGATTGTCGACCTGCCGCGTCTGCGCCGCCCGCTGGGCTTTGCGGCAGGTCTGACGGCGGCGCTGTCGCTTGGCGACCTCGGGGCGATCACGCTGTTTGCAAGTCCCGACAGGGCTACCTTGCCGATGCACATATACGGACTGATGTCGGCCTATCGGATGGAGGCGGCGGCGGCGGCAGCGCTGGTCCTTCTGACCCTGGCGCTTGCCGCCTTCTGGATCTGCGACCGCTGGGGACGTTCCGATGCTGAAGCTTGACGGGTGCATCTTGCGCCAGGGCGATTTCACACTGGCGGCGGACGTGGCCGTCGAACCCGGTGCGCGAGTCGCCGTGCTTGGGCCGTCAGGCGGTGGCAAATCGACCCTGATCGGGCTGATTGCGGGGTTCGTGCATCCTGATGCCGGGCGCATCCTGTGGCAGGGGCGGGACATCACCGCGACCGCGCCCGGCGACCGTCCACTGGCTGTCCTGTTCCAGGACAACAACCTGTTCCCGCACCTGACGGCGGCGCAGAACATCGGCCTCGGGATAGCGCCGCGTCTGCGGTTGTCACGGGATCAGGCGTCGGGCGTGGATGCGGCGCTGGCGCGTGTCGGACTGGCGGGGCTGGGCGACCGGAGGCCCGCACAACTATCGGGCGGGCAACAGTCGCGCGTGGCGCTGGCGCGCGCCCTTGTGCAGGACCGGCCAGTTCTGCTGCTGGACGAACCCTTTGCAGCCCTCGGTCCCGCCTTGAAGGCCGAGATGCTGGACTTGCTGGCCGAGCTGCTGGACGGCACCGGTGCCACGCTGCTGATGGTCACGCACGACCCGACCGACGCGCGCCGCCTTTGCCCGCTGACCGTGCTGGTGGCGGACGGACAAACGCATTCCCCCGTACCGACCGATGCCCTGCTGGCCGACCCGCCGCCCACGCTGGCGGCCTATCTGGGCGTCACGCCGCCGCCGCAGCCACGCCCGCATCCATCAGCGTCCTGATCTCGTCGCGGCGCGTGCCGGCGACGATCCGGCCGATCTCCGCCTCGCCCTTCAGCACCACCAGCGTGGACCGGCGCGGAATGTTCAGCCGCTGGGTCAGCGGATCGCGGGAATGCTTGTCCCAGTCCACACGCACGAAGGTCAGCGCCTGATCATAGGCGCGGTTCTCGGCCCGCAGTGCGTTGATGACCCGTTCCTGCGCGGCGCAGGTTGAACACCAGTCGGCGGCAAAATCCACGAACAGGGTCTTCCCCGCGGCAAGCTCGCGGTCGACGAGGCCCGGGGTGTAGTCCACCGGTGCCGCCCGAACGAGCGCGGGGACGAGGCTGACGCTGGCGGTCAGAAGCAGGAAATCGCGGCGGTGCATCGGTTTCTCCCTTAGATGGATACGGACAGGTCGATCAGCCATGCAGGCAGGGTCTGGATGGCCCAGGATTCGATCATGTGGTGGACGCGGAACAGGATGGCGGCGCCCACAGTAACGAACACGATGCCGAGGATCGGGCGCGACCGTTCGGCAAGACGTTGCATCAGGGCACGGCGGCGGGCGAGCGCGGCGCGTGCGCCATAGCCGAGCGCAAGGATGATTGCGGCCACGCCCAGCGCGAATCCCGTCATGATGACACCCGCGCGCGCCAGGCTTTCGCCCTGCGAGGCAAGCGAGATCGCGCCGCCCAGGGTGGGGCCGATGCAGGGGCTCCAGACCGCAGCCAGCAGCGCCCCGGTCCCGGCCTGCCCGGCAAGCGACCCACGGTCAAGCCGGTCGATCCCGGCATCGGCACGGGTGCCGACCCCGGCAGTCGCCAGCGCGAATCCCGTCGACAGACGCGGCACCAGCAGCACCAGCCCGAAGCCCAGCATCAGCACGGCGCCCGCGTCGGCCACGATCTCTTCGGTCAGGCCGACCGACCGGCCCAGCACTGCGACGCCCAGACCCAGGGCCACGAAGGTCACGCCCATCCCGCCCGCAAGCGCCACGGGGCCCAGGCGGTGGGCCTGCAGGCTGCCCGCCAGCACGATGGGCAGCACCGGCAGGACGCAGGGGTTGATCAGCGTCAAGAGGCCGGCGGCAAAGGCGAGGATTGGTTCCATGGGCGATGGGATGGCACGGGCGCGGGCATCCGTCACCTCAACCTTTCTCGCAGTCCATCACCGCGGCGTCAGGCGTGTTTCAGTCCCCGCGGGCCACCCCGGCGCGCGACAGTTGCACGGCCAGGATGCCCAGCGTCACCACGACCACGCCCGCCACATCCCAAGGCCCCATGCGCTCGCCCAGCAGAACCGCGGCGATGGCGACGCCGAACACCGGGTTCAGGAAGTGGAACGTCGCCGACCGCACCGCCCCGATCCGGCCCACCAGCAGGAACCAGACCCAGGTGGCCAGAAGCCCCGGCACCAGCGTGGTATAGGCAAAGGCCAGGATCAGGCGCGGCGTCCAGTTGACGACCCATTCCTCGGTCAGCACCGCGACCACCGCCAGGACGGCCGCGCCCACCAGCATCTGCAGGCCCACGATCATCAGCACGTTGCCGCCAGATGACGCCCCCCGCACCGCCAGTGTCGCGAAGGCCAGTGCCGCCACACCCACCACACACAGCACCAGCCCCTGCACATCCACCGACCCACCCGACAGGCGCGTACCCATGATCAGCGCCACGCCCGCAAACCCGGCGGCCAGCCCCAGCGTGCCCAGCCACCCGACCCGCTGCCCGAACGCCGCCCAGCCCGCCACCGCGACGATCAGCGGCATGGTGGACGCGACGATGGCGGCCAGCGACGCCTCGACGGTCTGCATCGCGACGAAATACAGGCCCAGATACAGCGCGTTCTGGCAGATGCCGAAGATCACCGTGCCGCGCCATTGCTCGCGCGTGAGGCGCCATGATTGGCCCAGCGCCAGGGCAATGACGATGCCGAGGCTGCCCGAGATCAGAAAGCGGATCGCCAGGGCGGTGACGGCAGGTGCATCGGCCACGATCATCCGCGCGCTGGTAAAGGC
The DNA here is from genome assembly GCA_964473055.1 of uncultured Rhodobacterales bacterium. Lineage (GTDB taxonomy): Bacteria > Pseudomonadota > Alphaproteobacteria > Rhodobacterales > Rhodobacteraceae > UBA996. The sequence goes on from CAYYOE010000211.1 coordinate 5,598, forward strand.
CGACGACCACATCAGCGCAA
>CAYYOE010000212.1:0-5608 GCA_964473055.1 uncultured Rhodobacterales bacterium
TCTCGGGCAGGCCGAACCCCTGCCCTGACGCCACCATCATGATGTCGGCGCGGGCCGACGGTTCCAGTTCGGTTCCGGCAGGCGGCCGCAGTCCGGGATGGTTGATCGCCAGATAGACCGTTCCGGGGTCGGTCACGATGGGGTCGCCGCCGGGCGGCAGACCGGGGCCGCCGGGGGTCGCGCCGCCGCACCAGATGAACAGGGTCCGGTCCGGGGCGATGACGGTTCCCAAGAAGGCGACGCCATCGTCGGTCTGACGGGATTGCCAGTCCTGCGCAGCGGCGGGAAGGACGGCGAGTGTGGAAATCACGAGGGCAAGGATCAGACGCATGGCACACCGGTCGGGAAGCGCGGGGGCTCTGCCCCCGCACCCCCGAGGTATTTGGGCAAGGATGAAGCGGCAAGGGAAAACGGCGGCGGTGCAATGGCATTGGCAGGGGGCCAGCCGCCAGGCGCGACGGCCGCCGCAGGCGGCCCGGCCCAAGGCCGAGGGTTCCCGGGACGCGCAAGCGCGCCCTTGGCGGCCCGAGGGGGCGGGAGCGCCTCCGCCCCGGCTCTGCGCAACGATGTCAGGCGCGGAACAGGTCCTGGTCCACGCCCGCGCGGGCGAACAGGCCATCGCGGCTGGCTTCCAGCTCGCGGCGCAGCTTGTCCATGTCGTGGCCCAAGAGCTTGCCCTGCCACTTGCGCACCTGCCCCGCGCAGATCACCGTTGCGACGTTCGTGCGGTCCATCAGCGTGACCACCGCGCCCGGGACGTGGTTCAGCGGCGCCACGTTGGGCAGGCGGGCATCCAGCAGCACGATGTCGGCCTCCTTGCCCGGTGTCAGGCTGCCGGTGCGGGCGTCCAGCTTGAGGCCCCGCGCGCCCTCGATCGTGGCCATGCGGATCACGTCGAGCGCCGACAGAAGCTTGGGGTAATCCTCGCCCGCCAGCGCCTTTTCGTTGGCGAACATGCGCTGCAGGGTGATCGTCGCGCGCATCTGGGTGAAGGGGTCGGCCGACATGGTGCATTCCACGTCCGACGACAGTGACGGCCACATGCCGAGGTCGAGGCACTTCTGGATCGGCGGCATGCCGTGGCGCATCTGCATCTCGATCGGCACCGACAGCGACACATGCGCACCCGCGTCCGCCGCGGCCTTCCAGGCCATGTCGGACATGCCCGTCATGTGGATGAAGATGTTGTCGGGCCCGAACTTGCCAGCTGCGGCCAGCCCGTCGAAGGTGGGTTGCATCCCGAACGTGCCCACCACATGCAGCGCGATGGGGAGGTTCAACTCGCGCCCGATGGCCCAGGCCTCCTCGTGGAACGGCAGGTAGATTTCGCCGCCCATGACCATGGTGATCAGGTCATCGTCGGACGCGAAATGCTCGGCCTTCACGCGGCGCGCGTCGCCCGGGTACCTGGCGGCGTCGCCCCAGCCTTCGAAATAGCCCAGCACAGCACGCCGGCCCGTCGCCCGCAGCGCCTGCACGGCGGCGTCGGTGTGTTCGGGCGAGTGGTGGATCTGGCTGACGTCCATCACGGTCGTCACGCCCGCGTCGATCTGCGCCAGCCCGCCGTAGAGCTCGGAAATCGCCACGTCGTCGGGCGTGTAGAGGACGCTGAACTTCTGCAGCATCCATTCGTAGTAGTTGGCCGCGCTTTCGGGGCGGCCGTCGTTCACCAGGATCGCGTCGGGCAGCAGGCTGCGCAGCGCGGTTTCGAACTGGTGATGGTGGGTGTCGATGAAGCCCGGCATCACGACGTGCCCGGTCGCGTCGATCACGGCGGCATCGGGGGCGTCGATGCGGGGGGCGACCGACAGGATCTTCGCGCCCTCGATCAGCACATCGGCCGTGGCGTGGTTGCCGAGGCTCGGATCCATGCTGATGACATGGCCGCCGCGGATCAGCGTCTTGCGCCCCGTCTGGCCGATCCCCTGCGGCATCGGTCCAGCGGATGTCGCGGTTCCGCTGCCTGTTCCCTCGGCCGCTCTGACCGGGGCATGCCGCGCCCCGCCCGCCAGCATCCGCGCCTCGTCACACATCCTGCACATGGGTGAATTTCCTCCCGTAAGTTTATGGATTCACGCGGTTCCGAAGATAGACCCCAGCACCGGATAGCGCGCGACCGAAGCCCCGATGCGCGAGGCCGTCGCGCGCAACTCGGCCAGCCGGTCGCGGATCATGTCGTCGGGTGTGACCTGCCCGGTGTAGCCCGAGGAGTTCAGCGCCGCGACGGTGCGCCCGTCAGGCCCCCGGATCGGCACCGCCAGTGCGGTGATGCCGTAGTCCAGCTGGTCGACGGTTGTCGCGTAGCCTTCGTCGCGCACCGACGCGATGGCGCAGCGCAACTCGTTCTTGTCGATCAGGGTGCGATTGGTCAGGCGCACCGGGTCAATCCCATCGAGATAGGCTTCCAGCGCGGGTTCCGGCAGCCCCGCCAGCAGCACCCGGCCGAGCGAGGTGGCAAAGGCCGGATACCGCGCGCCCACCACCGCTGTCGCCCGTCGCGCGCGGCTGGCCGAGGCGTGGGCGATATACAGCACCTCCTGGCCCACCAGGACGGCCACCGAACAGGCATCCCCGAACGTTTCCACGATGTGGCGCACCTCGGGGGCCAGCACCTCGTCCACCCGGGCCGAGGAGTAGAAGGCACCACCCAGGATCATCACCTTGGGCGTCAGGTGGAACCGCTTGCCCGCCTGCCCGACATAGCCGAGCGCCATCAGCGTCAGCAGGCTGCGCCGGGCTGCGGCCGGCGAGGTGCCGGTGCGCCGCGCGATGTCGGACAGGGTCATGTCGGGGTGCTGCGCGTCGAAGCTCTCGATCACCGCGATGCCCTTGGCCAGCGCCTCGACGAAATCGCCGCTGCGCGTGTCCCGCTCTGCCTGTCCGCCGTCCATGGTGTCAGCCCTCGGGCGCGAGGACGAAGTCGAAGGCGATCTGCGCGTCGGGCCGGGTTTCAAGGGTGAAGGGGAACGTGTCGGACGCCTTCACCGGGGTAATCTTGCCGATCAGCGACCGGCGCACGCCGAACACCGCGTCGTTGTCGATGTAGTCGGTGTTCTCGAAGAACAGCTCGGTCGTGATTGATCGCATGCCTGCCGCGCGCACGATGTAGTGCAGGTGCGCCGCCCGCCAGGAATGGCGGTTGCCCGCGCGCAGCAGGCGCCCGACCGGGCCATCGTAGGGCACGGTATAGGGTTTCGGCAGGACGGTGGTGTACCAGTACTTGCCGTCTGCATCGGCGGTCAGCTTGGCGCGCAGGTCGTACTTGTCCTGGCCGCTGGCCTGCTCCTGGATCGGGTAGGTGCCCGCCGCGTCGGCCTGCCAGGTGTCCACGATGGCGCCCGGCAGCGGGTTGCCGAGCGTGTCGCGCACCTGGCCGTGCACCAGCACCGTCGCCCCGTCCCGACCCGGCGCGATATGGGCGCCAAGCGCCATTTCCGGCGCATTGTCCAGGTAGAACGGCCCGAGGTTCGACCCCTCGGTGGCGCCCCCGCGCGTGTTGATCATGTCCACCAGCGCTGACCAGCCCAGCACGTCGGACAACAGGATGAACTCGTGCCGTTCGGGGGTGGAGATCTGGCCGCAGTCGTAGAGGAACATGAGCACGCCCATCCATTCCTCGTGGGTCAGGTTCGTCTCGCGCGTGTAGTCGTGCAGGTGGTCGATGAAGGCTTCCAGCAGGAACTTCAGGCGGCTGCCGTCTTCCGTCTTGAAGCTGTCCTTCACCGCGTCGGTGATCGAGTACTGGTTGATGTCGCGCATGACGTCCCTCCCCTCGGGCCTGCCGATCCGGCGATTGGCCCCGAAACTTCGTGTTGACGGCAAGCTAATTCGCGCAATATCCTACGGCAAGAGAAATTATTTTCGCCATGCGCAAACATGGGCAAGCAACGTCAGGGGCCGCCATGCGGATCGGAAAGCAGGACAACGCCTACACCGCAATCGCCACGTCGGATGCGACGACGATCACGGTGCGCGGGAATGACCTGTGCACCGACCTGATCGGCCAGGTCGATTTCACCGACTACTTCTGGCTGCTGGTCTGCGGCCACCGGCCCACGGACGCGCAGAAGGCGATGATGAACGCCTGCCTTGTCGCCATCGCCGAACATGGGCTGGTCCCGTCGGTGCAGGCCGCGCGGATGACGCTGGCCGCAGCACCCGAGGCGTGGCAGGGCGCGATGGCGGCGGGGCTTCTGGGGATGGGGTCGGTGGTGGCCGGATCGTCCGAGGTGGCGGGCCGCTATCTGGCCGAGATCGTGGCCGAGGGCGGCGACGAGGCCGCGACCATCGCCTCTCTGGAACGGCTGAAGGCGGCGAAGCGCAAGGTGCCGGGTCTTGGCCACCCGCAGCACTCGGGCGGCGACCCGCGCGCTGACCGGCTGATGGAGATCGCCGACGACCTCGGCGTTTCGGGTGCGCATGTCGCGGTGCTGCGCCTGCTGGGCCAGCACGCGGGGCGCATCATGAACCGTCCCCTGCCCGTCAACGTGTCGGGGGCGATCCCGGCGGTGATCCTGGATGCGGGCTGGCCGCTGGCCGCGCTGAAGGCCGTGCCGCTTCTGGCCCGCGCTGGGGGACTGGCGGCGCATCTGTACGAGGAAAGCCAGCGCCCCATCGGCTTCATCCTGTCCCACCATGCCGACCTTGCCATCGACTACGACGGCGAGACTGCCCCGAAGAACCGCAAGAGCGCCTGAGAACCCCATGAAGATCCTCAAGAACATCCGCGTCGTCGAGATGGGCACCTATATCACGGGGCCGGCCGCAGCGATGCATCTGGGCGATCTCGGCGCCGATGTCATCAAGGTGGAACGCCCCGGCGAAGGTGACCCGTTCCGCGCCTTCAAGGGCGGGCTCTATTCGCCGCACTACCAGACCTACAACCGCAACAAGCGGTCCATCGCGCTGGACACCAAGGACGCGGGCGACCTCGCCCTGTTCCACGACCTGATCGCGGGCGCGGATGTGTTCATCCAGAACTTCCGCCCCGGCGTGGCCGAGAAACTGGGTGCGGGTGAGGAAGACCTTCGCGCGATCAACCCGCGGCTCATCTACTGCGCCATCTCGGGCTTCGGCCGCACCGGACCCGCCCGCGACCGCCCGGCCTATGACACGGTCGCGCAGGCCGCGTCGGGCTATCTGCGGCTGCTGACGCCCCCCACCAACCCGCGCGTGATCGGCCCCGCCATCGCCGATGCCGTGACCGGGCAGTACGCCGCCATGGGCATTCTCGCCGCGCTGGTCGAACGCGGCGCCACGGGCATGGGGCGCCGCCTCGACATCTCGATGCTCGAAGCCATGTGCCACTTCAACCTCGACAGCTTTACCCACAACTACAGCGTGGGCGAGGTCATGGGCCCCCTGTCGCGCCCCGTGGTCAGCCAGTCCTACACGTTTCAATGCGCCGACGGGAAATGGGTGGCGATCCACATGTCGTCGCCGCCCAAATTCTGGCTGGGCTTCCTGAATGCGACCGGGCAGGAGCATCTGACAACCGACCCGCGCTTTGCCGAGCGGCTGGAGCGGATCAAGCACCAGGACGACCTTATCGCGATCATGACGCCAGTGTTCCGCACGAAAACGCGCGAGGCCTGGTGCGCCGCGCTGG
>CAYYOE010000213.1:0-5593 GCA_964473055.1 uncultured Rhodobacterales bacterium
CGAGCCAGGGCATCCCTTCCACCGTCTGTCCCATCAGGCGTGCCACGCGGTCGCGCATCTCGCGCGCTGCCTTGTTGGTGAAGGTGACGGCGAGGATCTCGTTCGGTCGCGCGGCCCCGGTCGTCAGCAGGTGCGCGATCCGGGCGGTCAGGGCCTTGGTCTTGCCGGTGCCCGCGCCTGCGAGCATCAGGACCGGGCCTTCGAGTGTCTGCACCGCTTCGATCTGCGCGGGGTTCAGGCCGTCGAGATAGGGGGTGCCCCGCGCGGCCATGGCCCGCGATGACAGGGAACCACCGGCGGCAACGGGTGCCGCCGCCGCAGCCTCGAAGGCGTCGCTGTCGTCCCAGCCGGTCATGGCGGGCACCATAGCGGCACCGGCGGGAAAGGAAAGGGCGCGTTCACGATCCGTTCGGGCCTATCGCAGGCGCGGCGGGCGGTCCGGGTCCATGCCCGGCGGCGCGATTTCCTCGGGTTCCGGTGGCGCGGGCAGGTCGAACCGCAGGCCGACCCGGGCCAGACGCGCCGCGATCGGGTCTGACGCGTCGAAGAAGCCCACGTCCACCGCGGCGGCGTCGAGGCCGGAAAAGGCCAGCGCCTCGGCCACGGCCTGCGTCAGCGCGGGCTCGGCCCCGGGTGCAGCGCCGATCACGGCCAGGAGATGCCCGCGGCCTCCGCCCCGATAGGTCACGCCAGCGAGATAGGCCAGGCGCGCCAACCCGGCGGCCTGTGCGAGTTTGCCGTCGAGCGCGATCACCAGCAACTCGGGCAGACCGGCAGGGGGCGTCAGGGCGTCGGGTGTCGCGGACAGTTCCTCGGGGGTTGCCGTCTGCATGGTCGTCAGCCAGGCAACCCCTTCGGCATCCAGCAGGAAGGACGACGGGGCCACCCCCAGGTTCAGGCCCAGACCGGTGCCCGTGCCTGCCAGCATCGCCGCCAGCCGCCGGCCCGACAGCGCCAGGTAGGGCGCCTCCGCGCCGTCGAGAAAGGCCGCCAGCCGTTCTTCGCGGTCGAAGGCCAGCACCACGGGCCCGTCGGACAGGTGAAAGACCTCCGGGTCGGCGGTTTCGCTGTGGGGATCCTGCGCCAGCAGCAAGAACAGTTCTGCTTCGGCAAGCCGCGCGTAGAAGGCCAGCCGCGCGGCATCGTCGTCGGGCGCGGTCTCCATTGCGGCGTGGGCGGTGTCAAGCGGGGTCGTCGGTTGCATCGTCCAGCACCTTGCGCAGGTTTGCCCGCAGGGAGGGCAGCAGGTCATCGTCGATCCATGGCGCGCGGGCCCGCCAGGCGGTGGTGCGCCAGGACGGGTGCGGCAGCGGCCAGACCGCAGGGGTATGGCGCGCCCAGTCCGCGACATGGTCCATGACACGCCCCGGGCCGAGGTGCCAGCGGATCGCGGCGCCGCCGAGAAGGACCGTTAGCTGCACCCGGGGCAGGGCGGCCATGACCTGGGTCCGCCAGGTGGCCGCGCAGACTGGGGGTGGCGGCAGGTCGGCGCCCCGCGTGTCCTGACCGGGAAAGCAGAAGGCCATGGGCACGATGGCAATGCGGGTCCGGTCGTAGAAGGTGGCATCATCCAGGCCCAGCCAGCCGCGCAGCCGATCGCCGGACGGGTCGGTGAAGGGCCGACCCGAGGCATGCACCCGCGTTCCCGGTGCCTGGCCCGCGATCAGCACCCGCGCTTCGGGCGCAAACCAGACGACCGGACGTGGCGCATGCGCTGTGGCGGTCGCCGCAAACCGCGCCCCGCACAGGCGGCAGGCGCGGACCCGATCGGCAAGAGGCACCGCCCCGCCACCTGAGCGCGTCAAGGTGTTGTCATCCGTTCCTGCCATCCGCGCCATCGGGTCGTTCCGCAAGGGTTGTTTCCCATCAGGAAACGTGGCGCGCGACCGGCAATGGGCGAACGCCTGCCTGCGCCCCGATATCCGGCGGATTCCCGCCATCACCGCTTGCGGCGGGCAGCCCCAGAGGGACATACTGTTGCCGAAGTGGACAGGCATAGTCCAACGTTAACCATGGTCGGCTAGGCCATAGGGGCAGAAGTCTGGGCAGCATTTCGGGGCACCGCGAGGGCATGGCACTCGAATGATCGAGTTCGTGAATGTCAGCAAGTCGTTCTGGACGGGGGAAAGCCGCAAGGTGATTCTCCATGATGCGAACTTTTCGGTGGAGCTTGGCAATTCCCTGGGCATTCTGGCGGCCAACGGAACCGGAAAGACGACGATCATCAACATGATGGCGGGGCTGGAGAAGCCCGACGACGGGCAGGTCAACCGACGATGCCGCGTGTCCTTTCCGCTGGGGTTCATGGGCGGGATCGTCGGCAAGCACACGGGGCTGGAAAACGCCCGCTACATCGCGCGCCTCTATGGTGTCGACCCCGACTACATGGAGGCGTTCACCCGCTGGCTGTGCGACCTCAAGGAATACTACGACCAGCCGATCGGTACTTATTCGCAGGGCATGCGCGCGCGTTTCTGCCTGGCGCTGATGCTGGCGCTCGATTTCGACATCTACCTGATCGACGAAGGGATGCCATCGAGCACCGACGTCGGGTTCAACAAGCGGGCAGGCAACATCCTGCGCGAACGGCTGGAAGGGGCGACCGTGGTGGTGGTCTCGCACCAGGCCGAAACGCTGGAAAAGTTCTGCCGCACGGCGGCCGTTCTGCGGAACGGCCAACTCTACATGTTCGACACGCTGGAAGAGGCGAAAGCGCTCTATGACTACGAAACCCACGGCTAAGAAATTCCGGGTGCGGCGTGTCGGGTCGGTGGCCGCGCTTCTGGCCAGCGATGCAGCCACGGAGCCTGCGGCGCATCCCCCAGCCCCGGCAAATGCCGGCGGCGCAGGGACCGGTCCGGCCGATGCCCCCGCGCCGCGGAGGCCGCCCCCGGTTGCCCCCGTCGGTCGGCGGGGAGAAGACGGCTTTGGCCCGGAACCTTTCGCGACCGCGCGCGGCGCAGCCCCGAAGGCTGCACCGTCCGGTGCGACCCCGGTGCCTCCGGGGTCGGCCCCGTCGCAGGGGACAGTCGGCGAGGGCGCAGTCGGGGAAGATACCGCGGCGGCCGGGACCGGTTCGGACAACGCGATGACGCCGGATCGGGACGGCGACATCGCCGCGATCCGCGCCGAAGGTCTGACCGGGCGCCAGCTTCGGATGGCGCGCCGCGTTGCGCAGAAGCACGGGATGAACCCGGCTTCGGACTTCGAGGCGGTGCAGTTGCTGCGCGCCGCCGGGATCGACCCGTTCCAGCGTGCCAACATGCTGGAACTGGTGACCGCCGAGGGCGAGGATGACGGGCTCGGCCGTATCCAGCTGCCTTCGACAGAGGTTCGGGCCGAGGATGCACGCGCCCGCGAGGTCTGGAAGATGCAGCAGGACATCGCGCGGCGGCGGCGGCGCAAGATGGCGCTGCTGGCCGCCCGACTGTTCGCCTTCGTGCTGCTGCCCACGCTGCTGGCGGGATGGTATTTCTTCAAGGTGGCCACGCCGATGTATGCCACCACGTCGGAATTCGTCATCCAGCAGGCCGACGCGCCGGCCGGCGGGTCGCTGGGCGGGCTGTTCTCGGGCACCGGACTGGCAACCTCGCAGGACGCGATCACGGTGCAAGGATATCTGCAATCGCGAGAGGCGTTTCTGCGGCTGGATGCCGACGCAGGATTCAAGGCGCATTTCAGCCAGCCCCACATCGACCCCCTGCAGCGGATCGAGGCCGACGCGACGAACGAACAGGCCTACCGGCTGTACCGCAAGCTGGTGAAGATCGGGTTCGACCCGACCGAAGGCGTGATCAAGATGGAGGTCGTGGCGGCCGATCCTGTCACCTCCGAAGCGTTCAGCCGCGCGTTGATTTCCTATGCCGAGGAACAGGTGGACAACCTGACCCAGCGGTTGCGCGGCGACCAGATGGCGGGCGCGCGCGCCAGCTATGAGGAGGCCGAAGCCAACATGCTGGCCGCGCAGGCACGGGTGCTGGCGTTGCAGGAACAGCTGGGCGTCCTCGACCCGGCCTCGGAGACCGCATCGGTCATGGGCCAGATCGCGGCGTTCGAGACACAGATGGCCGAGAAACGCCTGCAACTGCAGCAGCTTATGGACAATCCGCGGCCGAACCCGGCCCGCGTGCAGGGTGCCGAAGGCGACATCCAGCGGCTGGAACGGCTGATCGCCGACCTGCGCGGACAGCTGACCAACGCGAACGGATCCAGCGCTTCGCTTGCGCGGATCACGGGCGAGTTGCGGATGACCGAGGTGGACCTTCAGACCCGCCAGGCGCTGATGCAGCAGGCGCTGCAACAGCTGGAAACCGCGCGGATCGAGGCGAACCGGCAGGTGCGCTACCTGTCGCTCGGCGTCAGCCCGGTCGGCCCGGACGAGGCGACCTATCCGCGCGCTGTCGAGAACACGCTGGTGTCGTTCCTGATCTTTGCCGGCATCTACCTGATGGCGTCGCTGACGGCGTCGATCCTGCGGGAGCAGGTTTCGGCATGACGGTGGCCCAGCGCGAGGTTGCCGTCGGCGGCCTTGCCATCGGCAACGACCGCCCGCTGACGGTGATCGCAGGGCCCTGCCAGCTGGAATCGGCCGACCATGCGGCAATGATCGCGGGCCATATGGCCGAGGTCTGCGCGCGGCACGGCGCGCAGTTCGTCTTCAAGGCCAGCTACGACAAGGCCAACCGCACGTCGCTGGGCGGGCAACGCGGCCTGGGCATGGAGGCAGGGCTGCGCGTGCTGTCCGACCTGCGGGTGGGTCTGGGTGTTCCGGTGCTGACCGACGTGCATGCGGCCGATCACTGCGCACCCGCCGCCGAGGCGGTGGATATCCTGCAGATTCCGGCGTTCCTGTGCCGGCAGACCGACCTGTTGCTGGCGGCAGGCGCCACGGGCGCCGCAATCAACGTCAAGAAGGGCCAGTTCCTCGCCCCCTGGGACATGGCCAATGTCGCCGCCAAGGTGGCCAGCACCGGAAACGAGCGCATCCTCTTGACCGAACGTGGGGTCAGCTTCGGCTACAACACGCTTGTGGCCGATATGCGCAGCCTGCCGATCATGGCGCGCACCGGATATCCGGTCGTGATGGATGCCACCCATTCGGTGCAACAGCCGGGAGGGCAGGGCGCATCATCCGGTGGCCAGCGGGAATTCGCGCCGGTCATGGCGCGGGCGGCGGTAAGTCTGGGGATTGCCGCTGTCTTCATCGAGACGCACGAGGCCCCGGACCGCGCCCCGTCGGACGGGCCGAACATGGTGCCGTTGGCGCAGATGGATGCCCTGGTGGCCAGCCTGATGCTGTTTGACTTGCTGGCCAAGGCAACCCCCTTGCGGGTCTGATGCGGACCGCTGCGGCGGGGCCATTTTTCCGCGCGCCGCCCAACGGAAGGGGTTGAAGCACCCGCGCCCCCGGCGTATTGAGCGGCCCACTGCTGGGGCGTGGCCAAGTGGTAAGGCATCGGTTTTTGGTACCGTGTACCGTAGGTTCGAATCCTACCGCCCCAGCCAGATCTCTGTTCGAGCGGACAACAGCTGATTTCCGACGGTTGCGCTGGCTTGTCGGTGTTTCTGCCATGAGATCGATGTTTCGACGTCC
>CAYYOE010000214.1:0-5581 GCA_964473055.1 uncultured Rhodobacterales bacterium
GGGAGGTGCACAAGCAACTGATGCAGACCACCTCGCCGCTGGTGGACTGCGGCGTGCACTACGTCGACGTCATGTGCCAGATCACCGACGCCGCGCCCGTCGAGGTGCGCGGCATGGGCCTGCGCCTCTCGCCCGAAATCGCGCCCACCATGTACAACTACGGCCATTTCCAGGTGCTGTTCGCCGACGGGTCCCTGGGCTGGTACGAGGCTGGCTGGGGCCCGATGATGTCCGACACGGCCTTTTTCGTAAAGGACGTGGTCTCTCCCGCCGGCGCCGTTTCGATCCGCATGCCCGACACCGCGCGGTCCGACGACCACGACACCCACACGAAAACCTCCGCCCTCCGCATCCACCGCGTGGGCCGGCCGGACGTGGACCTCGACATGGCCGACGAGCCCGGCCACCAGGCGCTCTGCGACCGCGAACAGGCCTTCTTTGCCGAAGCCATCCTGAACGACACCGACCTCATCCGCCACCTGCAGGATGCCGTCCGCTCGCTCGCCGTCTGCCTTGCCGCAGACGAAAGCGTGCGCAGCGGTCAGCCCGTGCGCCTGTGATCCCGCCCCTTCATCCTTGCAAAAATACCTCACGGGGGGCGCGGGGGGTGTGAAACCCCCCGCCTCCGCCGCCAGCCAAAGGCACCGCCCATGTCTGCCCTGACCCTGTCCGACGTTACCAAGTCCTTCGGTGCCACCCCTGTCATCAAGGGCGTGGACCTGGCCGTCGCACCCGGCGAGTTCTGCGTCTTCGTCGGCCCCTCGGGCTGCGGGAAATCCACGCTTCTGCGGATGATCGCGGGGCTCGAGGATGTAACCTCGGGCACCGTCACCCTCGATGGCGCCGACATCACGAACACCCAGCCCGCGAAACGGGGCATCGCGATGGTGTTCCAGTCCTACGCGCTCTACCCCCATCTCAGCGTGCGCGACAACATGGGGCTGGCGCTGAAACAGGCGGGCCAGTCGCGCGAGGCGATCCGCGTGGCGACCGACAAGGCGGCTGCCATGCTGTCGCTCGACCCCCTGATGGACCGCCGCCCGGCGGAGCTGTCGGGTGGCCAGCGCCAGCGCGTGGCCATCGGGCGGGCCATCGTGCGTACGCCGAAACTGTTCCTGTTCGACGAACCGCTGTCGAACCTCGATGCCGCCCTGCGCGTCGCCACAAGGATCGAGATCGCGCGCCTGCACCGGGAACTCGGGGCGACGATGGTCTACGTCACCCACGACCAGGTGGAAGCCATGACGCTGGCCGACCGCATCGTGGTCCTGCGCGGCGGCATCGTGGAACAGGCAGGCCCGCCGATGGAACTCTACAACAACCCCGCCAACACCTTTGTCGCGGGCTTCATCGGGTCGCCCCAGATGAACTTCCTGAAGGTGGCAGCCCTGGGGCAGGGGGGCGAGACGCTGGGCATCCGCCCCGAACACCTGACCATCGTGCCCATGGGCGCAGGGCCGGTGACGGGCACGGTCAGCCATGTGGAAAAGCTCGGGGGCGAGACGCTGGTGTATCTGCGCGCCGACCCGCACGGGCTTCTCACCATCCGGCTCTTTGGCGAGCATGACCATGCGGTAGACGCGCCGCTGACCGTCTCCTACGACCCGGCGCGTGCCTTCCGGTTCGACGCGGCGGGACAGCGACTGCGCTAGCCTTCGCGGGCCAGCGCGGCGATTTCGGCGCGGTGCGCCTGCATCCGCAGGAACACCGCTTGATCGCGGGCCAGCGCGCGGCTGGCGCCGGGATCGGGCATCACCCTGCGCGCCTCTCCCGCCATGGCAATGGCGGCCTTGGCCAGGTCCGGGTGGGCGCCGCATGCGGCGGCAGCGGCCATGGCGGTGCCCGCCAGGACAGGGTCGATGCCTGTCGGAACCAGCAGGGGCCGGTCCAGCGCGTCAGCCAGCAACTGCACCAGCAGCGGGCTGCGCGCAAAGCCCCCTGCAAGACTTGCCGTCCGGGGCGGCGTGCCGGTCCGGTCCAGTTGCGCCACCACCTGCCGCAATCCCAGCGCCAGCCCCACCGCCGCCCGCCAGTAGAGTGCCGCGAGCCCCTCTGCACCACGGTCGAGTGACAGGCCGCTGACGACGCCGCGCGCCGAGGGGTCTGCCAGCGGCGATCGATTGCCCGCGAAATCCGGCAGCACATGCAGCTCCGCTGCATAGTCGGGACCGTCCTGTGCCAGCCGCTGTCGCACCAGTGCCTGCACTTCCGGGTGCCCCAAGCGCGTCTCGTCCGTCGTGGCGGGGAATAGCGTCAGCACATGGTCCAGAAGCGCACCGGCCGCTGTTTGCCCGCCTTCGGTAACCCAGAAGCCAGGCAGCGTCACATCACGGAACGGCCCCCAGAGCCCCGGCGAGAAGAGGGCGTCCGGGCCCGTGAGCATCGCGCAGGTCGATGTCCCCGCGACCAGAGCCAGCCGCGGGTCCTCGGGACCGGCAAGGCCATCGATCCCGTGGTTGCCCAGTGCCGCTGCATAGGCATCCACCAGACCGATCGCGACAGCCGTGCCCGGTCGCAGCCCCAGAACCGCCGCCGCGCCAGGTGTCAGCTCGCCAAGGCGCGCGCCCACGGAGACTGGACGGTCCGGCAAAGCGGCACGGTCACGCAGATCCGCCAGGCCGACCTTTGCCAGAAACCCGTCCTGCCAGCCACCCGCCGTCGGCACCCAGGGCCACTTCGCCCCCAGTGTGCAGGCCGAACGGTCCTGCCAGTTTCCGGTGGCCCAGCCCGCCAGCGCATCTGCCAGGTCCCCCGCCCAGCCCAACCGGTCCCAGAGGTCGGGGCGCTGCGCCTTCAGCCACATCAGCTTGGGCACCTGCATCTCGGGCGACATCGACCCGCCCAGGTGCTTCAGATACGGGTCCGCCGTCGATGTGCAAATCGCCGCTTCGCCCTGCGCCCGGTGGTCGAACCACGCGATCGTGTCGTGCGTCCCAAATTCCGTGGTGCGGTGATCCAGCGCGACTGGTTCACCGTCCCGCGCGCGCAGGACCAGCGAGCAGGTTGCGTCGAAGGCAAGGCCCGCGACATCGTCTCGCGCACATCCCGCATCGGCAATGGCCGCGCGAAGCGCCGTGCCGGCCGCCGCGCAGAGGTCGTCGAAGCGATAGCTTCCCCTTGGCGCGCCCCGTGCGTCCAGCGTTTCGGCCAGATCCAGCGGTGCCGCGGCACGCGCCAGCATCCGTCCCCGGACATCGAACAGACCTGCGCGCGCACTGCGGGTGCCGACGTCCACGGCGGCCATCAGGGGGGCCAGAAACGGGGTCATCGACCGGGGTCCGATCCTCTTTGGGTCACGGGGCAGCCCGCAGGACCGCGGGCAACTCCGCCATGGACCCCAGTGTGGCGATCACGGGGAAATCCGCAACCGACTCGGCAAGTCCCGCAGGTCCGGCATGGGACCCGCCGAGGAAGGCCACCGCCCGGATCCCCGCCGCCGCTGCCGCGGCAAGGCCTGCCGGGCTGTCCTCGACCACCACGCAGGCGGCGGGCGGCACGCCCATGCTGCGGGCGGCATGCAGGAACAGATCGGGCGCGGGCTTGCCGCGCGCCACCTGCGCAGCGCTGAAGACATGCGGTTCGAAAAGGTCCAGCAAGCCCGTCACCCGCAGGCTCAGCCGGATGCGGTCGGGCTGGCTGGACGAGGCGACGCAGACTGGCATCGGCAGTTGTGCCACCACGTCGGCAACACCGGGGATCGGCGTCAGTTCGGCGCGCAGGCGGTCGAACAGCCGCCGGCGCAATTCGGCCAGATGGGCCGTGGTCAACGCCAGTCCGCGCGACCTGCGCAGCCAGTCCGCGGCCGAGGGCAGTGAACGGCCCAGAAGATGTTTGTATCCCTCGGTCTCGTCGAGGTCACAGCCGATATCTGCAAGCACCTCGCGCATCACGGCCAGCGAAATAGGCTCGCTGTCGACCAGCACGCCATCGCAGTCGAAGATCGCCAGTTCCGGGGGCATCAGCGGAGGCCGACTTCTGTCCTGCCGCTCCTAGGCGTCGCCCAGGAAGGCGCGCAGCGTTGCCGCCGTGCCATCGGACCACAGCCGCGACAGCCACTGCGCGAAGGCCTCTGCAAACCGGGGGTCGCGCGCCAGATCGCCATAGATGCCCTCCTGTTCCAGCCAGGCCCCCGGACGCTGCCGCGCCGCCTGCGCCACCGGAACCAGCGCGTCCCAGTTCGGGTCGTTCGGTGCGATGACCTCGCCCGCATCGGTCACACCGGCGCAATAGCGGCACCACAGCGCCGATTCCAGCGCCAGCCCCGACACCGGCCATCCCCCCGCCAGCGCCGCCCGGACGGCGGGCAGGATGAACTTGGGCTGCCGGTTCGATCCGTCCAGGCACAGCCGGCGCACGGTATCGCCGATCCGTGGGTTCGAGAAGCGCCGCTCGATTACTGCGAAGTAGTCCTGCAGCGCCGTTCCGGGCACCGGGGGCACGCCGGGAATGATCTCGTCGGTCTCGACCTTGCGCAGGAAGCCGCGGACCAGCGGGTCGGCCATGGCCTCGTGCACGAAATGGATGCCCATCAGCCCGGCGGGATAGGCGATCACCGCGTGCCCGCCGTTCAGGATGCGCAGCTTCATCAGCTCCCACGGGGCCACGTCGGCCACGAATTCCACACCCGCCTCCTCCAGCGGGGGGCGGCCCTGGGGGAAATGGTCCTCCAGCACCCACTGGGTGAAGTCCTCGCAGAATACCGGCCAGGCGTCGGCCACGCCGAAGTCGCGCGCCAGCGCGTCGCGCTCGCGGTCGGTGGTGGCGGGGGTGATCCGGTCGACCATGGCGTTCGGGAAGGCCACCTCTGCCGCAATCCAATCGACCAGCGCAGGGTCCGACAAGCGGGCAAGGCCGGTCAGCGTGCCCATCGTCACCGCGCCGTTGTGGGGGATATTGTCGCAGCACATCACGGTGAAGGGCGCCACGCCCGCCGCCCGGCGCGCGCGCAGCGCGGCCAGCATCATGCCGAACACCGTGCGCGGCGCGTCCGGTGCCGCGGCATCGGCGCGGATCGCGGGGTGATCGGGGTCGAAATGCCCCTCGGCGTCGAGGAAATAGCCGCCCTCGGTCACCGTCAGCGAGACGATGCGGATGTCGGGCCGCGCCATCCGTGCCACCGTCGCAGCCGCGTCGCCCGGATCGACGAAGTCGACCATCGACCCCAGCACGCGCGCCTGCGTCGCATCGGCCGACTGTTCGACCAGCGTTGTCAGCCAGTCCTGCCCGGCCAGCAGGTCGCGCCCGCGTCGTTCCGCGTCGAACACGCCCGCACCGACAATCGCCCAGTCGTGCGCGCGCCCTGCGGTCATCAGCAGGTCGAGATAGGCCGCCTGGTGCGCCCGGTGAAAGTTGCCCAGC
The DNA here is from genome assembly GCA_964473055.1 of uncultured Rhodobacterales bacterium. Lineage (GTDB taxonomy): Bacteria > Pseudomonadota > Alphaproteobacteria > Rhodobacterales > Rhodobacteraceae > UBA996. The sequence goes on from CAYYOE010000214.1 coordinate 5,359, forward strand.
CCGAAATGCAGGATGCCCGGGGACAGGTCGCCCCGCGCATAGGCCGGGCGGGCGACGGCAGGGGGCAGTGCCGACAGCGTGGCCAGCGACAGTGGCACAGGCGTGCGGGTCAGCTCATCCATTGGCCGCCATCCACGTTGTAGCATTGCGCGACGATGTAGTCGGCCTCGGACGAGGCCAGGAACACCGCCATGCCGGTAAGGTCGGCGGCAACGCCCATCCG
>CAYYOE010000215.1:0-5552 GCA_964473055.1 uncultured Rhodobacterales bacterium
TGGCCGTCCTGGCCCATCTTGACGACCAGCATCCGGGGGCGACGTCCCTCTTCCTCGGCGAAGGCCTCGACATCCCGCTGGATCGCGGCAAAGTCGGCGTCGCCCTCGTAGGCCGCGCCATAGACGCCCGACAGCGTCTGCACCTCGGCCCGGTGCCGACCGAACGCCTTTTCCATCGCCATGCTGATCTCTCCCACGGTCGCCCGCGCCCGCGCGGCCTCGACCGCCAGCGCCAGAAGGTTGCCCTGTCCCGACATCGCGGCCTCCGTCAGCGCCCCAAGGGCGTCCTCGCAGGCCGCCGCATCGCGCGCGTCACGGATTCGCGCCAGCCGTTCCACCTGAGAGGCCCGGACGGCGACGTTGTCCACATCGAGGATGTCGATCGGGTCCTCGCTGTCCTTGCGGTAGCGGTTGACCCCGACGATCACCTCTTCGCCGCGGTCCACGGCGGCCTGCCGCCGGGCGGCGGCTTCCTCGATGCGCAGCTTGGGCATGCCGCTGGCCACCGCCCTGGTCATGCCCCCCAGCGCATCCACCTCTTCGATGAGGGTCCATGCTTCCCGGGCAAGCTGATCGGTCAGCGCCTCGACATAGTAGCTGCCTGCCAGCGGGTCCACGACGCGGGTCACGCCGGTCTCGTGCTGCAGGACAAGCTGCGTGTTGCGCGCGATCCTGGACGAGAACTCCGTCGGCAGGGCGATGGCCTCGTCGAACGAGTTGGTGTGGAGCGACTGGGTACCGCCCAGCACCGCCGACAGCGCCTCGTAGGCGGTGCGGACGATGTTGTTCATCGGATCCTGTTCCTGCAACGACACGCCCGAGGTCTGGCAATGGGTGCGCAGCATCAACGATTCCGGCCGGGAGGCGCCGAAGTCCTCCATGATCCGGTGCCAGAGCAGGCGCGCGGCGCGCAGCTTGGCGGCTTCCATGAAGAAGTTCATGCCTATGGCGAAGAAGAACGACAGCCGGGGCGCGAAGGCATCCACGTCCATGCCGCGCGCGATCGCGGTCTTCACATATTCCTTGCCGTCGGCCAGCGTGAAGGCGAGTTCCTGCACCAGCGTCGCGCCCGCTTCCTGCATGTGATAGCCGGAAATCGAGATGGAGTTGAACTTCGGCATTTCCTTTGCCGTGTATTCAATGATATCCGCGACGATCCTCATGCTGGGTTCGGGCGGGTATATATAGGTGTTGCGGACCATGAACTCCTTCAGGATATCGTTCTGGATGGTCCCGGACAGGGCGGCGCGCGCCACGCCCTGTTCCTCGCCCGCCACGATGAAGCTGGCCAGCACCGGGATCACCGCGCCGTTCATGGTCATCGACACGGACACCTCGCCCAAGGGGATGCCGTCGAACAGGACCTTCATGTCCTCGACGCTGTCGATGGCAACTCCGGCCTTGCCGACATCGCCCTCCACTCGTGGGTGGTCGCTGTCATAGCCACGGTGCGTGGCAAGGTCGAAGGCCACAGACACGCCCTGCTGCCCCGCAGCCAGCGCGCGGCGGTAAAAGGCGTTCGACGCCTCGGCGGTGGAAAAGCCCGCATACTGCCGGATCGTCCAGGGCCTGCCGGCATACATCGTGGCGCGCGGACCCCGCACGAACGGCGCAGCACCGGGGATCGTGCCAAGATGCTGCACCCCCGCAAGGTCATCCCGGGTGTACAGCGGCTTGACCGGGATGCCCTCGGGCGTCGTCCAGACCAGGCTCTCCGGATCGGCGCCCTTCAGTTCGCGCCGCGCAAGTTCGGCCCATTTGTCGAGATCGGACATTGGATTACTCCTTGTGACCCGAGGCCGCGGTACTTCGGACGGCCCAGAGCTTCGCTTCGCGCGCGACCTGCCCTATATCGGACGCACAAGGAGGCCCGATGAGCAGAATCTTCGCCCTGGCAGTTGCGTTCGCCCTGTCGTTCCCCGTCTCCGCAGAAGAGGTGAATGCGGCAGCCGAGCCCGAGCCCTTCGAACCGATCGACGCGGCGGACCTGACGCTTGAACAGTTCCTCTGGGTGGCGCGCCCCGTTGTGGTGTTTGCCGACACGCCCGCCGATCCGAACTTCACCCGGCAGGTGGACCTGCTGATGGAACGGACCGATGTGCTGGAAATTCGCGACGTAGTGGTGATCGTAGACACCGACCCGGCGAACCCGTCCGAGATCCGCCGGGCGCTGCGCCCGCGTGGATTCTCGCTTGTGGTCCTGGGCAAGGACGGCCGCGTCATCCAGCGCAAGCCCGCGCCCTGGGACGTGCGCGAGATCACGCGCGCGATCGATCGCACGCCGCAGGGCCAGCAGGAAATCCAGGACCGGCTGCGCGCCGGCGGATAATCTGGGGTGATTGCGGGCGTCGTCATTCGAACTCCAGGATGACCTGATCGACGGCCAGACTGTCGCCGGGGGCTGCCGCGATCCGCTTGACGCGGCCCCGGCGTTCGGCGCGCAGCGTGTTTTCCATCTTCATCGCCTCGACGGTGGCCAGCGCCTGTCCGTCCTGAACCTCGTCGCCTTCGGCCACTTCCAGCTTCACCAGAAGTCCGGGCATCGGGCACAGCAGCACCTTCGACGTGTCGGGCGGCAGGCGCACCGGCATCAACCGGGCGAGGTCCGCCGCGCGGGGCGTGCGCACGGACACCTTCAGGTCGGCACCGCGCAGGCGCAGGCGGAACCCGCCCGGCACCTTGCCCACCTTCAAAACCAGAGAGGTGTCGTCCACCGTCAGGTGGGCCAGCGCATCGCCCGGCGTCCATCCCGATTCCACGCGGTGCGCGGTGCCATCGGCAAAGGTGACGGTCGCGCCCGCGCGGTCGGCACTGATGCTGACAGGGAAGGTCTGCCCCTGCGCCTCGACCACCCAGTCGCTGCCCACCTTGCGTTCGTGGTTGTCCATCCGGCCCGATACCCGGGTGCGCCGGATTTCCGCGACGCGGTACATGGCGGCGGCGGCGGCGGCCACGCGGCGCAGCACGCCCGCCTCCAGCGTCACGCCCTGGAACCCCTCGGGCCATTCCTCGGCGATGAAAGCCGTGGTCATGTCGCCCGCGACGAATTTCGGGTGGTCCATGACGGCCGACAGGAACGGCAGGTTATGCCCGATCCCTTCCACCTCGAAGGTATCCAGCGCCTGCCGCATCTCCTCGATCGCCTGCCCGCGTGTCGGCGCCCAGGTGCAGAGCTTGGCGATCATCGGATCGTAGAAGCGGCTGATCTCGCCGCCTTCGAACACGCCGGTGTCGTTGCGCACGGCTTGGTCGGGCGTGGCAACCTCGACCGGCGGGCGATAGCGGGTCAGCCGCCCGGTGGACGGCAGGAAACCGCGATAGGGGTCCTCGGCATAAAGCCGGCTTTCCATCGCCCAGCCGTTGATCCTCAGATCATCCTGCGTGAACGGCAGCGGATGGCCGGCGGCGACGCGGATCATCTGTTCCACCAGGTCGATGCCGGTGATCAGTTCCGTCACCGGGTGTTCCACCTGAAGCCGCGTGTTCATTTCCAGGAAGTAGAAGTTGCGCGCCCCGTCCACGATGAATTCCACCGTGCCCGCGCTGCGGTAGCCGACCGCGCGGGCCAGCGCGCAGGCCTGTTCGCCCATGGCCTTGCGTGTAGCTGCGTCGAGGAAGGGCGAGGGCGCCTCTTCGATCACCTTCTGGTTCCGGCGCTGGATGGAGCATTCGCGTTCGTGCAGGTAGACGCAGTTGCCGTGGCCGTCCGCCAGCACCTGAATCTCGATGTGGCGGGGTTGCGTCACGAACTTCTCGATGAAGATGCGGTCGTCGCCGAAACTCGCCGCGGCCTCGCGGCGCGACGCCTCGAACCCCTCGCGGGCTTCCTGGTCGGACCAGGCAATGCGCATGCCCTTGCCGCCGCCCCCGGCGCTGGCCTTGATCATCACCGGATAGCCGATCTGCCCCGCGATCTGCGCGGCGTGGCCTGCGTCGTCGATCAGGCCCATGAACCCCGGCACGGTGCTGACACCGGCTTCGGCCGCGATCTTCTTCGAGGTGATCTTGTCGCCCATCGCCTCGATCGCAGGCGACGGCGGGCCGATGAACACCACGCCTTCGGCCTCCAGCGCCTCGGCGAACTTCATGTTTTCGGACAGGAACCCGTAGCCCGGATGCACCGCCTGCGCGCCGGTGACGCGGATCGCCTCCATCACGCGGTCGATGACAATGTAGCTCTGGGCGGCGGGGGCGGGTCCGATGTGCACCGCCTCGTCTGCCATAGCCACGTGAAGCGCACCCCGATCCGCGTCGGAATAGACGGCCACCGTCGCAATCCCGAGCTTCTTGGCCGACTTGATGACACGGCAGGCAATCTCGCCGCGATTGGCGATCAGGATCTTGTCGAACATGGGGGCCTCGTCAGGGACAGGGATGGCATGCGAAGGGGGCGCCCTGCATCTGCAAGGCGCCCCCGGTCGGCCGTTCTACAGGTTGAGCTTGACTGCGCCCTAGCGGCGGCAGTTGACCAGACCGGCCTGGCAGGCCGCGACGCTGGCGCCCGCGCCGACAACAGCGCCAGTCGCGATGTCGCCGCCCGTGACGGCTGCCGCGCCGATTCCGGCCGCGCCGCCGAACAGCGCCTGTTCTCCGACCGTGTCACCGCAAGCGGCAAGCCCGAGAAGAGCCGCGAGCGCGAGGGATGTGATCTTGATATGCATGGGATACTGCCCTTTTGGTTTTCCTGTGCGGCCTCCCATAGCAGATATGGGCTTTGTCGCGCCATAACATCGGACAAACGGGCGCAGACACCGGCAAGCCTTTGCCAGTGAAGCACAGCCGATCCGGGGGGGAGGGTGGGTGTGGCTGTGGGGCAGCCACACCCGGGTTGGGAAGTTGGGTAGGGTACTAGGTCACACGTGGCCGTGAGGGGGTTGGGTGCCCGGACCACGTTTGCAATCAAAACGCGAATGCGCCGCGAATCAACTGTTTCGAGATCGGAAACCGCGACCCGGCGACAGGTCGCCAGATTCTGCGCGCGGATCGGCGGGATCATGCCCAATCCTCGTCGTCCGAAGGGTCGGTTTCACCTTCCTCGGCGAACAGCGCTGGAAACGATGCCTGAGCGCGGGTCATGTCAACCTGAAGCAGCTGGTCATAGTCCGCCGGATCCAGCCGCCCCACAGCCACGACCTCGCGCCCGATAAGCCAGGACAGACGCCCCGCATCCAGGTTGCCGCGCGCGAAGGGTTCCTCGCCGAAATGGGCAATCAAGGCGCCGAGAAACGCCTCGTCCACCCGCCGGTCGATGGACGACCTGTCGGCATAGCGTTCGCGGCGCACGATGGGCGTGGCGCCCTTCACGTTCGCGCGGCGGATGGTGAACTGGTGGTCACTCGAGGGAAAGCGACCCGGAAACCCGCGGTGCTTGATCATCAGAAGAACTCCGGCACGCAGGCCCCGTCCTCGATGGCGTAAGCCTCGAAGAACTGGAGCGCTTCCGGGTCGGCGGCACCAAAACTGACAAGCCGGTCTGCCAGCGACACCACGATCTGACGGGGCGGAGGAACAGAGGATATGACACGCGGCAAGGCCACCTCATCGCAAAGCCA
>CAYYOE010000216.1:0-5536 GCA_964473055.1 uncultured Rhodobacterales bacterium
GATTATGTAACCGTCCCCCTTTGTGGATCCTCGCAGACCCACCTTGCACATCGATGTCGTCGGGGGGCGGTCACAACATCAGAGCCCGCACTCCGGCTCCCTCAGTCGGGTTCCCGATCTCGAGGCTGGAGCACTCCGCTTATTGAGACGACCTCTTCATCCGGATGACACAACCCGAGGGGAAAACATTCACTGAACTGAAGGCAGTCCGTCATAAACGCGCCGTACGCACTCCTCATCCCACGCAGGAATAGGAGACCCTTATGCGGAAGTCCCTTGCGGCGCACATCGCCAGCCTGATCCGGGGCGCAGTTGTCGCCACCCTGATCACTTCGCCCGCGCTTGCCCAAGACAGGCCGGACATCACTGTCGCGGTCAACACGCTTCCCGACAGCCTCGAATCCATCGAGGAACAGGGCAACGTCGCGGTCAGGATCACCTACACGCTGTTCGACAGCCTGATCCGGCGCGATTTCCTGTCCGACGGCTCCGGCACGTCGGCGGTCCTCGTCCCCGGCCTGGCCGAAAGCTGGACGCGCGTGGACGACCGCACCATGGACTTTAAGCTTCGCGAGGGAGTGAAATTCCACAACGGCGACGAGCTGACCAGCGACGACGTGGCGTTCTCGCTCGTGCCGGGTCGCGGACTGGGCCAGAACCCGATCTTCGGCGAAGCCAAGACCTACATGAATTCGATCAGCCATGTGATCCCGCTGGACCGCTATAACGTCCGCATCGTCTCCAAGGAACCCGACATCCTGATGGAGCAGCGTATTGCGGGCTATTCCTTCTGGATCGTGAATGCGCGCGAATACCTGACCGTCGGCTACGAAGCGTTCCGCCGCAAGCCGGTCGGCACCGGACCCTACAAGGTCGAGGAGTGGGTCGACGGCGAATACCTCAAGCTCGTCGCCCATGACGACTATTTCGACGGCAAGCCCACCGCCGCGTCGATCACTTACCGCGTCGTGCCCGAGGTTTCGGGCCGCATCGCGGGGCTGGTGTCGGGCGAATACGACATCTCGGTCAACATCCCGCCGGATCAGGTTCCGGTCATCCGGGGCTACGACGACCTGAAGGTCGAGCGGATCGTGCTGGACAACAGTCACGTCCTGCGCCTGCTGCCTTACGGCCCGCTGGCCGACAAGCGCGTGCGTCAGGCGATCAGCCTCGGCATCGACCGCAAGCTCCTGCGCGATGCGTTGTGGGAAGGTGCCAACTACTCGCCCAACGGCCACCAGCTGCCGTCCTACCAGATGTGGGTCGAGGAATTCCCCGAGTTCGAATACAATCCCGAAAAGGCCAAGGCCCTGCTCGCCGAAGCCGGCTACAACGGCGAAGAGATCGTCTATCGCCTCGGCCTGAACTACTATCTGCTCAGCCTCGAGGCGGCGCAGGCCATGCAGCAGATGTGGCAGGACATCGGCCTGAACATCAAGCTCGAGCCGCGCGAGAACAACAGCCAGGCGTCCGAGGCCGGTGTGCATATCCTGCCCTGGTCGAACACCCACCGCTTCCCCGATCCGCTTGGTTCCTTCGTGCCGCAGTGGGGCAAGTCGTCGGGCGTGCAGAACAACCGTGATTTCCCGGAACGGTCCTGGCAAGCCCCCGAACGTTTCAACGAATTGCAGGATATCCTGATCTCCTCGATGGATTGGGACGAACGTCGCGCGGCCTATGCCGAGGCGCTGGCGATCTGGAACGACGAGGCGGTCGGCACGATTCTGTATAACCCGCTCGAGACCTACGCGATGCGCAAGGGTGTGAACTGGAAGCCCTATGGCCTCTATTACATGGACTTCCGCCCCTACAACCTGACCTTCGACGAAGGCTTCAAGTAAGCCATGACACCCGGCGGGCGGCATCCATGTGGTGTCGCCAGTCGCCTTTTGGGGAAAGGACCGTCCCATGGCGATCGTGGAACTGGACCAGTTGCGCGTCAGCATCGCGCGGCGCGACGGAACCGAGGTCGTACCGGTGCGCGAAGTCTCGCTGTCGGTCGACCCCGGCAAGACCCTCGCCCTGGTCGGCGAGTCCGGCTGCGGCAAGTCGATGACCTGCCTCGCGGTGGCGGGCCTGCTGCCGCGCCGCGCCCGGACCAGCGCCGGAACCCTGCGGATCGACGGCGCCGACATCGCCGCCCTGTCCCCCGCCGCGGCCTTCGACCTGCGCCGTCGCACGGTCGCAAGTGTGTTTCAGGACGCGACCGGCAGCCTCAATCCGGTGCGCAGCATCGGCTGGCAGATTGCCGAGGCCGTGCGCCTGCGCCGCGGCGCCAGCCGGCACGAGGCCTGGACGGAAGCCGTCCGCCTGCTGGGCCGCGTCGGCATCCCCAACCCCGAGGCGCGTGCGCAGGACTATCCGCACCGGTTCTCCGGCGGCATGAACCAGCGCGCGATGATCGCGCTCGCCATCGCGGGCGGTCCGCGCCTGCTCATTGCAGACGAGGCGACCACCGCGCTCGACGTCACCATCCAGGCGCAAATCCTGGACCTGATGGCCGATCTTCAGGCCGAGATGGGCATGGCGGTGCTTCTGGTGACCCATGATCTGGGCGTTGTCGCCCGCGCCGCCGACGACGTGGCCGTGATGTACGCCGGCCGCGTCGTGGAGCGCGCCGCAGTGCGCGCGCTCTTTGCCGACCCCCGCCATCCCTACACGCAGGGCCTTCTCTGCGCGCGCCCGCGACTTGATCGCGATGCCGCGAGCTTGGTGACGATCGACGGCGCCGTTCCTCCGCTGGATGCGATGCCCGCAGGCTGCGCCTTCGCCCCGCGCTGCGTGCGTGCGGACCGGCAGTGCGAAGCGCGGGAACCCGCAGTTGCTCCCGAACGGACCGGACGCCACGTCGCCTGTTACCACCCCGGTGCCGCACGGGTCGCGGCATGACCGGCCCCCTGCTGACCGCCACCGATGTATCGCGCACATACAGCGCGGGCCGTGCGAGCTGGTTTCGCAAGCCCAGGCGCTTCCGGGCGGTCGACGGCGTGTCGCTGCATGTGAACAGGGGCGAGACGGTGGGCATCGTCGGCGAAAGCGGCTGTGGCAAGTCCAGCCTTGCGCGGCTTCTCCTCGGGCTCAGCGCCACCGAGACCGGCCGCGTGACCTTCGACGGGACTGACATGGCCGGGCTGGACACGACCGCGTGGCGAAGCTTGCGGACGCGGATGCAATGCGTGTTCCAGGACACCGGCGCCTCGCTCGATCCGCGACTGTCGATCCGCACTCAGGCGCGCGAACCGCTCGAGATCCACCGCCGTTCGGATGCCGAGACCCGCACGCAGGAGGTGCTTGGGATGGTGCGTCTGGGGACGCATCTCTGGGACCGCTATCCGCACGAGTTGTCGGGCGGGCAGGTGCAGCGGGTGATCCTTGCGCGCGCGCTGGCGCTCGGGCCGGACCTTCTGGTGCTGGACGAACCGGTGTCGGCGCTGGACGTGTCCATTCAGGCCCAGATCGTCAACCTGCTGAAGGACCTGCAACGCGATCTGGGGCTGGCTTACGTCTTCGTCAGCCACGATCTGGGCGTGGTGCGGCATGTGGCTGACCGGGTCCATGTGATGTACCTTGGCCAGGTTGTGGAACATGCACCCAAGGCCGCGCTGTTCGATGCGCCGCGCCATCCCTACACAGCGGCGCTTCTGTCGGCGATACCCGCGGCGGATCCCGGGATGCAGCGTCCCCGCACCGCCCTGACCGGCGATCCGCCCAGTCCGCAGGCGCCTCCGTCCGGCTGCCGGTTCCATCCGCGCTGTCCCCACGCAGTCGCGCGCTGCGCGACGGAGATGCCAAGGCTGCGCCGGCTTGGCGGGCATGACGTCGCCTGTCACCGCGCCGAAGAATTCGCCCCCGCCCCCGCCGCCGCCCGTCCCGAAACGGCGAAGGAGTACGCCTGATGCGCTTTGTCGCCGTCAAGCTCTTGCGCGCCACGCTGACCCTTTGGCTCGTCATCACCTTCGTCTTTGTCGTCCTGCGGATCTCCGGCGATCCCACCGACATCCTCCTGCCAGACGACGTGGCCGAGGAAGTCCGCGAATTTTACCGCGTCAAATGGGGTTTGGACAAATCGATGTGGCAGCAATACCTGTCCTACTGGCAGGCGCTGTCCACCGGCGATTTCGGCATCTCGCTGCGCTCGGGCCTGCCTGCGTGGGATATGGTGATCGAGCGCGCACCCAAGACGCTGCTGCTGGGCGTCTGCGGGCTGGCGATGGCGCTGTTGATTGGCATTCCGCTGGGCGTGATCGCGGCGCAGCATCAGGGGAGTGCCATCGACCGGGGCGTGATGAGCTTTGCGGTCTTCGGCTTTTCCATGCCGAACTTCTTTCTCGGGATCATCCTGATCCTCGTGTTCTCGCTGCACCTGCGCTGGCTGCCGTCGTCAGGGTCGGGCACATGGGCGCATCTGGTGATGCCGGCCTTCACCCTGGGCACCTCGTTCGCGGCCCAGATCGCGCGGTTCACCCGATCTGCGATGATCGACGTGATGAACCGCGCCTACATGCGGACCGCGACCTCGAAGGGCGCAGGGCCGGTGCGGCGGGTGTTCGGCCATGCCTTTCCCAATGCCGTGGTGCCCATCGTCACGATCGTCGGCCTCAAGGTGGGCGAACTGATCGGCGGCGCCGTGGTCGTCGAGACGGTGTTTGCCTGGCCGGGGCTGGGGCGGCTTGTCACCGTCGCGGTCGCGAACCGGGACCTGGCGGTGGTGCAGACCATCCTGATCCTGATCGCCGCGACCATGATCCTGACCAACCTGATCGTCGATCTAATGTATGGCTGGCTCGACCCGCGGGTGCGCGATGCGCGCGCCGAGGGGACACGCGGCCCGGAGGCCCGCGCATGACCGCGTCGTCGGAACACCGCCCGGTCCGCATCCGCCGCACCGACCGCTTGCCGGTCAGCGTCGCCCTTGCGGCGGGGGTCGCCGTGCTGATCCTGCTCATCACGCTCTTCGCTCAGGTCCTCCAGCCCTATGCGTTCGAGGAAGTCAGCCTGATGGACCGGATGAAGCCGCCGGCGCCGCTCGAGGGGTATTCCGCCGCGCATCTTCTGGGCACCGACCGTCTGGGCCGGGACCTCCTGTCGCGGCTGCTGGTCGCCACTCAGACCTCCATCGCGCTGGCGCTGCTGGGAACGATCATCGGGGCGGTGCTGGGCACCGGGCTCGGGTTCCTGGCGGCGCATTACGGCGGCTGGGTTGACGAGGTCATAAGCGCTCTGGTCGATTTCGGCGCCGCCATGCCGTATTTCATCATCGCGCTGGCGGTGCTGGCGTTCCTTGGCAATTCCATGATCGTGTTCCTTTTCCTGATGGGGATCTACGGCTGGGAGCGCTATGCCCGCATCACCCGGGGCCTCGTGCTGTCGGCGCGCGAAGAGGGCTATGCCCGCGCGGTCCATGCCCTGGGCGGCAGCCCCGCGCGGATCTATGCGCGCCATGTGCTGCCCAACATCATGGGTCCGCTGATCGTGCAGGTCACGATCAACTTCCCCGAGACAATCCTGTTCGAGACCTCGCTGTCCTTCATCGGGC
>CAYYOE010000217.1:0-5534 GCA_964473055.1 uncultured Rhodobacterales bacterium
CTTCGCGCATCTTCACGAAGAAGGGGTTGGTGTCGGTCTTGGTGATCAGGCAGGCCGAGACGCCCTGCGCCTGGACGGCGCCGGTCAGGCCCCCGGCCACGACCATGGCGGTTGCCAGCGCGACGGAAGCGGCGGCGGTTCTGGTTGCAAGCTTCATGCGGATATCCTCCCGAGTGATCCATTGCCCCGCGTCGGGGCTGACGGCAGCGTTCTTCGTGCCCTCGCGCCGCACAAGGCCCGAGTCGTCCGCGTCTGTCAATAAATAAATCAGGCAGACTTATTATTTGACAGACTTCCCCGCAGACGGCATCGTCGCGACGCCCAGATACCCGACGAGGAGGCGAACGTGCAGCGAGTCGCGGATTCAGAGGCCGAGGCGGGGCGACCAACGTCGGGCGCCCGCGGCGCGTCGACCGCCGGGGTGCGCGATCACCACGAACGGATGGTTCTGACGCTCTTGCGCCAGCACGGCCCGCTTCCGAAGGCACAGATCGCGCGGGCCTCGGGGCTGTCCGCGCAAACCGCCTCGGTCATCGTTCGCGCGCTGGAAGCGGATGGGCTTCTGGTCAAGGGCGAACCCCAGCGCGGCAAGGTGGGCCAGCCTTCGGTGCCCATCGCGCTGGCGGCGGACGGGGCCTATTTCCTCGGGCTCAAGATCGGGCGGCGCAGCGCCGAGGTCGTTCTGTCCGACTTCACGGGCCATGTCGTCGCGTCCACTCGGGTGACCTACGCCTTTCCCACGCCCCCCGACGTGATCGCCTTCGCGGCACAGTCGATCCGCAAGCTCCAGACGCGTCTGCCCCCCGTCCAGCGTGCGCGAATCACGGGGCTTGGCGTCGCCATGCCGTTTCAGATCTGGGACTGGGCGCGCACCATCGGCCTGCCACCCGGGGCGATGGATGCCTGGCGCGGCCTCGATATCCGCCGCGCGATCGAGGACGCCTGCGGCTATCCCGTGCTCGTGGAAAACGACGCCACCGCCGCTTGCGGCGCGGAACTGGTCTTTGGCACCGGGCCGCGTCCGCACGATTTCCTGTATTTCTACATCGGCTATTTCGTCGGTGGCGGGCTGGTCCTTGGCCGTTCGCTGTTCGTGGGGCGAACCGGCAATGCAGGTGCGCTGGGTTCGATGCCGGTGCCGGCGCCGGGTGGGGGCGTTGTGCAACTCATCGAGCTCGCGTCGCTGTCGCGGCTCGAGCAAGGGATGCGCGGGGACGGGCAGGACAGCGCCAGCCTCTGGGCTGCCCCCGAGGGCTGGCAGGTCGCCCCCGCAACCCTCGATGCCTGGGTCGCAGAGGCCGCCCACGGCCTTGCCCATGCCATCGCCGCCGCCGCCTCGGTCGTCGATGTCGAGGCCGCCCTGATCGACGGCTGGCTGCCCGCCCCCCTGCGCACGGCCCTCGTGGCCGAAACGGCGGCCTGTCTGTCCCGCCTCAACCTTGCCGGCATCACCGCGCCCGAGGTTCGCGAAGGCAGCGTCGGCCCGGATGCCCGTGTCCTTGGCGCGGCCAGCCTGCCACTGTCAGAGCGTTTCCTGGTGAAGGGCCACGCCGAGGCCGACTGGCGTGCCTCGCCGCCAGCCGACGACGCCCTGCGCTAGGCCGGGTTCCCTGGCGAAGGATGGCCTCGGGCAACGGTCATTTGCGCGCCAGCGTCACCAGATCGGCTGGCCGGGGGGGGGGCCATCCGCGGCCCGGGCCGTCTCGCGGTCGTTCCGGGCGAGAAGCGTGCCCAGCCCCCCGCACGGCCAGACTGTCCGCCGCCTCGGCGATGCCGTCGTCGGGCCGCCACCGCAAGGTCGTGAGGACCTGCGCGCAAGCGCGGTCTCAGGGTTTCACGGCCTCTTCGGTTGCGGGGGTAACGCTGCGCCGGTGCGCCACGGCTTCGCGCCAGGCGATGAAGCTGACGGCGGCCACGATCACGGCGCCGCCCGCGATCACGAAGGCGTCGGGCGGTTCGGCGAACAGGGTCCAGCCGAACAGCGTCGCCCAGACAAGCTGGAGGAAGGCCGCGGGTTGGGTCACCGACACGGGCGCGGCCCGGAAGGCGATCGTCATCGCGTAGTGCCCCGCCGTGGCGCAGGTGGCGACAAGGAACATGATGCCGTATTGCGCGGGTGTGGGCGTCACCCAGACTGCGGCGGCAAAGGGAATCAGCCCGACTGTCACGGTGATCGACAGCATCGCCACGATCACCCCGGGGCCCTGCCGCCCGGTCAGTCCCTTCGCGATCAGGTAGGACGCGCCAAAAAAGACTGCCGTCCCCAGGACCGCCAGATGCCCCGGATCGATCTCGCGGACGCCGGGGCGCAGGATCATCGCCGCGCCCGCAATCCCCGCCCCGATGGCAAACAGGCGGCGTGCCTTCAGGCGCTCGCCAAGGAACAGCGCGGCGCCAAGGGTCACGAAGATCGGGGTGAGGTACAAGAGCGCCGATACCTCGGCCAGCTTGATCCGCGTAATTCCGTAGAACCACAGCAGGACACCCACCGTATGCACGCCCCCCCGGACCGCATAGAGGATCAGATCGCGGCCACGCGGGACGTCGCGGATCAGAAGCCCCGCCACCGGCAGGACATAGACGAGGCCCAGGGCAAACCGCAAAAAGGCCGACTGCTGCGGCGGCAGGCCGTCGCCGACCCACTTCACCCCGATGTTGACCCCCACGAAGCACAGCCCGGACGCCAGCATCCAGACAAGGCCGACCAGCGGGCGTGAGGCAGGGGCGGGGGTCATGGTCGTGCCGATCAGACAGGATCGACCCGGCAGGGACAAGGGTCAGAGCGAAAGGAGAAGGCCCAGCGCCAGCACCCACATCAGCGTCCCGATCCCGGTTTCCAGCCAGCGCCATGCGCCCGGCTGTGTCAGAACCGGCGCCAGCAGCCGCGCCCCGTAGCCCAGTGCGAAGAACCACACGAAGGACGCCAGCACCGCCCCTGTGCCAAAGGCCAGTCGCCCGTCAGGGAAGCGCTGGGACGCGGCCCCGATCAGCACCACGGTATCGAGGTAGACATGCGGGTTGAGCCACGTCAGCGCAAGGCAGGTTCCGACCGCAGCGGTCAGGGACCCCGTGCCCTTGCCCGAAAGCTGCAGGGCCTCAATCCCGGTCCATGCCGCGCGGAACCGAAGCAGTCCATAGACGAACAGGAAAGCGGCCCCGCCGACCGTCAGGACGGGGCGCAGCCAGGGCAGGGCGTCGGCCAGCGTCCCGAACCCCGCGACACCCGCGGCGATCAGCAGGGCGTCCGACACCGCACAGGTCAGCACGACGGGCAGGACGTTCGCGCGCATCACGCCCTGACGCAGGACGAAGGCGTTCTGCGCGCCGATGGCCAGGATCAGCGACAATCCCAGTGCAAAGCCGCTGATCGCCGCCGTCGCCATGCCTGAATGCCTCTGGTTTCAAAAGTTCCCAGCAACTAACGCACTGGTGGAGCACACTCAAGGCCTTGCGTCGCGATGGTGGCATTCATTTGCATGCCGACCTCAGGAGATCGCGAACAGCCGCATCGCAAGCCGATCGGGGTTGGCCATCTCGGCGGGCTGCAGCAGGGCGGGCAGCCGGTGGAACACGTCCATCGACCCCGGATGCTGGACCAGACCCTGTGCCTGCCGCCAGACGCACATCGCCAGCGCGCGGTCGGCAAAGTCCGCGCCGGGGCGCCAGCCTGCAGCCTGCAGGAAGGCAGCCAGAAGGTCCGGGTCCGCGGCAAAGAGCCCGAGGTGCAGCTTTGGCAATTCCATCATCGGGTCTGCCGCACAGGCATCGCCCCAGTCGAGCAGGCCCGCAAGGCGGCGGTCCCGGATCAGGACATGGCGTTCCATCAAGTCGGCATGAACGAAGGCGTGGCCGTCCGGCGGGTGCGCGGCGGCAAGGGCGGCCAGCGGGGCGTGCAGATGCGCGGGCAGGACGGTCGCGGCCAGCGCCTGTCGCAGCGGCACATGGGGCAGGTCTGCCGCCCGGGGCAGCGGGCCCGGGCCCAGCGCCTGCATCCGCGCGACGGTTTCGCCGATTTCGGCCGCGATCATGCGTGCCGCGGCTGCGTCGGGCGGCGCGTCCGTCCAGGCGGGGGATGTCAGGCGACGGGTCGCAAGGCAGGGCAGGGGGGCCGATGCCCAGGCAAGACACTGCGGCGCCGGGATGGCCGGATCGCGCGCGAGGTGGCGCAGGACGGCGACTTCGGCGGCCAGAGCCTCTGCCCCGCGCGGACCCGGAAACAGCTTCAGGACCAGGTCGGGATAAATGCACACCGGCCAGGTGGACCCCGGCGCCATGCGTGCGGGTTCGTCGGGACGCGGCAGGCCCAGCGCGGCAAGCACCGCCGCTGGGTCGATCGCGCCCGGCAGGCCCATCACGGCGCCCTCACAATGCGGCGGCCACCTCGTCGGACACGTCGAAGTTGGCCGTCACCGACTGCACGTCGTCGTCGTTTTCCAGCGCCTCGACCAGTTTCATGACCTTCGACGCCTCTTCCAGCCCCAGGTCCGTGCGGGTCTGCGGCCGCCAGACCAGCTTGGCGCTGTCGAATTCGCCCAGGGCGGATTCCAGGGCGGCCGAGACTTCGGCAAGGTCGGTATCGGCGCAATAGATCCAGTGCCCGTCGTCGTCCGATTCCACGTCCTCGGCCCCGGCGTCGATGGCGGCCAGCATCACCGTGTCGGCGTCGCCCGCCGCCGCCGGATAGGCGATCTCGCCCTTGCGGTCGAACATGAAGCTGACCGATCCGGTCTCGCCCAGATTGCCGCCGAACTTGGAGAAATAGCTGCGCACGTTCGATGCGGTGCGGTTGCGGTTGTCGGTCATCGTCTCGACGATCACCGCGATGCCGCCGGGGGCATAGCCTTCATAGCGGACCTCGGCGTAATCCCCGCCCTCGCCGCCGATCGCCTTCTTGATCGCACGCTCGATGTTGTCCTTGGGCATCGAGGCGGCCTTGGCCTCTTTCACCGCCAGCCGCAGGCGCGGGTTCTTGTCCGGGTCGGGGTCGCCCATCTTGGCGGCCACCGTGATCTCCTTGGACAGGCGCGAGAAGATCTTGGCGCGGATCTGGTCCTGCTTGCCCTTGCGGTGCTGGATGTTGGCCCATTTGGAATGGCCGGCCATGGGCGGTCTCCGTTCGTAGGTCCTGCGGCGTGGGGCGCTATAGCCCGGGGGGGCGCGGGCCCGCAAGCCCGGGCAGGGACCGGGGGGGTGCGGGGCAGGCGGACGGAACGGGCGGCGGGGCCGAGAGGGGCAAGTTTGTGCACATGTGCACAAAGGGTCAAGGCATTGATCGGTATGGGTAATGAGTGTGCACGTTATGGTTTGATCAACCAGCCCTGAGGGAGTCCTGCGGGACCGGGCGTTGCGAGGGACCGCAGTGCGGGACGGAGCGGCCGTCCAATGGTCGTGACCGAGGGTATCGGATGGCCGCGGCCAGCCGCTGCCCGGGCCGTCTCGCGGCTGTTCCGGGCATGGGCTCCGATCATCCGGCCGCGGCCTAGATCACCGCACGCTCCAGGAACGGCTGCCCCGCGCGCACCCGGTCGAACCCG
>CAYYOE010000218.1:0-5534 GCA_964473055.1 uncultured Rhodobacterales bacterium
CGCCCAGTTCCAGCACCCGGTCGCCCGGCCGCACCAGCGCCAGCGCGCCCGCGATTTCCTCGCCCTCGTAACGGGCGGCGTTGATCCGCGCGATGCGCTTTGGCGTCAGGAAGGGCGAGGCGGGGACGGCGACCCCGTGGCAGGTGGCTGCAATTGAAGGGGCGGCGTCTTCCATGGGTCCGGTGATGCCCGACCGGCGGCGTTCGAGCAAGCGGCGCGAGGGGTCACGCCTCGGCCAGCAGCCCCTCGACCTCGTCCACCAGCGCGTCGATCTCGGCCAGCCAGGGGCCGCGCCCGCGTTCTACCACGCCATGCCCGGTGCCCAGCGTCTCGGCATAGGCGACGCGGTTGCCCAGGGATCCGGCCGCCTGCGTCGCGCCCAGCGCGTCGATCGCGGCCGTCACTTCGGCCAGCAGCCGCGTGCCCGCCTTGGCCCGGTTCAGAAGCACGAGCACCGGGCGATGTTCCCGGCGCGCGAGGTCCAGCACGCTTTCGGTGGCCCAGACATCGACGTGGCTGGCCGAGACCGGCACGATCACCAGATCGCTTTCGCGCAGCGCTGGCCGCAGGTCGGCATCCACCTTGGGCGGTGTGTCGATGATGACGTAGTCGACCAGCTTCTTCAGCTTCTCGCATTCATAGGACACGCCCCAGGCCGAGGCGGTCGAGAACTCCAGCCCCGGTTCGCCCCGTTCGCGCCGCGCCATGAACCAGCGGCCCAGGCTGCCCTGCGGGTCGGTATCCAGCACCGCGACCGTCCGCCCCCGGCGCAACAGCGCGACCGCGAGGTTCGCGGCGACTGTCGTCTTGCCCGACCCGCCCTTCTGCTGCGCGACCGTCAGAACCTTGCCGACCATCAAAGGCCCTCCATGCTGCGCCGCAGCATAGTGCCTGCACCAGCAAAGTGCAAACGACCGTGCCGACCCCGCCGTTTCAGGTCTTGCGCTTGGGGTCGGTCAGGCTGGTCAGGCTTTCGTCGATGTCCATGCCGACCGCCTCGCCGATCTTCTTCAGGGCGGGCAGTTGCACGGCCATGTTCAGGATCTGGTCCATGGCCTGCGCGACCGGCGCTCTGTCGCCGCCACCGCCGCCGGTGGCACCGGGCAGGCCGCCGATCTGGTGGATGTTGATGCTGCGGATCTTTTCCGCGGGCTTCACCATTTCGGCCACGATCCGCGGCAGGGCTTCCAGCCGGGCCTTTTCCAGTTCCATGGCCACGATGGCGTCCGACCGGGCGTTTTCCGCCTCGATCCGGGCGCGGGCCGCCTCGGCCTCGGCCAGGCGCAGGTGCTTCATCGCGTCCGCCGCCACGCGTTCGGCCTCGGCCCGGTCGGCGGCGGTGGCGCGTTCGCTTTCCGCGGCAGACCGTGCCCGCAGCGCCGCCGCCTCGGCCTCTTCGGCCGCGCGCAGCAGGGCCAGCGCCTTGCGGCGTTCGGCCTCGGCCATGGCGCGGGCGGTCTGCACGGCCTCGGCGGCCATCACCGCCTCGGCGCGGGCGGCGTCGGCCCCGGCCTGGGCGCGGGATTCCTCCTGGCTCTTCTCGGCGAAACTGATCTGGCGGTCCTGTTCGGCCATGGCCAGCGCGCGCGCCTGGGCGATCTCGGCCTCACGAATCGTCTGTTCGCGGGCCAGATCGGCGGACTGGATCGCCTGTTCCATGCTGATCCGGGCCTGCGCGGCGGCGCGTTCGGCATCGGCCTTCTGGCGCGCCACCTCGGCCAGTTGCGCGGCCATCAGCGTCTCGATCTCCTGCATCTGGGCGATCTCCGCCCGGCGTTCCTCCAGGTCGATCTCCAGCTTGGTGCGCGCGGCCTCCATCGCGGCGCGGCGCACGCTGACTTCGGACTGGCTTTCGATCTCGGCGCGCTCCTTCTTGGACTTGGCGATCACCTCGGCCAGCTTGCGCATGCCGACCGCGTTGAAGGCGTTGTTCTCGTCCAGCGCCCCGAACGGCGTCTGGTCCAGCGCGGTCAGCGACACGGCATCCAGCTGCAGGCCGTAGTTCGCCATCGCCTCGGCCAGGGCGGCCTTCACCTCGCGCACGAAGTCGGCGCGGTTCTCGTGCAACTCGTCCATGGTCATCCGCGCGGCCACCGACCGCAGCGCGTCGATCATCATCCCGTCGATCAGCCCACGCAGCTGGTCGGGCTGGAACAGCCGCTTGCCCAGCGTCTGCGCCGCGCGGGTGATCGCGTCCGCCGTGGGCGTGACGGAGGCATAGAAATCCGCGCCCACATCCACCCGCAAGCGGTCCTTCGTGATAAGCGACCCCTCGCCGGTGCGCGCGACCGTCATGCGCAGGGTCTGCATGTTCACCTTGGTGATCTCGTGGAAATAGGGCACCGCCAGCACGCCCCCGTCCACCACCACGCGCCGCCCGCCAAGGCCTGTGCGCACGAGCGCCACCTCGTTCGTGGCGCGCTGGAAGAAGTTGGCCGCCAGCACCACCAGCACGGCGACGACGACAAGGGCGAGGATGATCCAGGTGATCGCAGCCATGGGTCGGCTCCTTCAGTTGGGGCGTCAGAGCCCGTGCATCTCGCAAAGAATGTTGGACGCCATGCCGCCATCGGCATGGATGTTGGTGCCGCGCAGCCAGGTCGTCATGTCGGACAGAAGGAACGCGACCAGCGGCGCGATGTCGGCGGCCTCGCCGGGGCGGTCCATGGTGGCCATGTCCTTTTCGGCGCGCGCGCCGAGGGTCTTGACGAAGTCGGGCAGGATCGGCGTCGCCACCGGGCCGGGGCTGACCGCGTTCATGCGGATGCCCCGGTCGCGCCAGGTCCAGCGGTTCTGCATGGTCCAGACGATCAGCGCCTCTTTCGAGAAGAAGTAGCTGCGCCCGCCCTCGTTCGTGACGTTCCAGCGCGCCATGAAGTCGCGGATGCCGTCCATGGACACGTCGTCCGACGCGCGGATCGCCTCGACAGCCTCGGCCCAGCCGAACCCCGCCAGCGAGGCAAGGTTCACGATGCTTGCGCCATCGGCCATCTTCGGCACCAGCCCCAGCGTCAGGCGCTTCAACCCGAACAGGTTCACCGCCAGCACCTTGCCGGCGGGCGCCGTGGGCGGCAGGCCGGCAATGTTCGCGAGCCCGTCGATCCCGGCGGGCAGCACGTCCACCAGCGCGTCGATGGTGGCGCCGTCCGACAGGTCGGCGCGGTAGAACTCCTCGACGTGGTCGAAGCTCTTGTTCAGGTCCACGCCCAGCACGGTCGCGCCCAGCGCGGTGCAGACGCGCGCGGTCTCCTTCCCGATGCCCGACGACGACCCGGTGACGACGATGACCTTGCCCTTCAGGATCGGGCCACTTTCCCAGGCAGCACCCATCAGAACACCGGCGGGAAGGGGCGGCCGCCACGATCGAGCGTGATCCAGCGGGTTTCAGTGAAGGTCTCGACCGACCAGCGCCCGCCGTGGCGACCAAGGCCCGACGCCTTGGACCCGCCGAAGGGCACGTGGGGTTCATCGTTCACGGAGGAACAGTTGACGTGGCACATGCCCGTCTCGAGCCGCCGCGACATCCGCAGGGCGCGCTGTTCGTCGCGGGTGAAGATGCCCGCCGACAGCCCGTATTCTGTGTCGTTGTTCAGCGCGATCGCCTCGTCATCGGTGCGGAAGGGCACGACGGGGACCACCGGGCCAAAGGTCTCGTCCCGCCAGACGTCCATGTCGGGGGTGACGCCCGTCAGGATCGTCGGTTCCACGAGCCGGCCCTTGACGCCGCCGCCCAGGACCACCTTGGCCCCGCGCCGCACCGCATCCTCGATCTGGCCCTTCACGCGGGCGACCTGCCGGTCGTTGATCAGGGGGCCGATGACGTTGGCCGGGTCGCGCGTGTCGCCCACTTTCAGCCGCGCGGCCCGTTCGACGAAGCGGCGCAGGAATTCGGGGTAGATGCTCTCGTGCACCAGCACCTTCTCGACGCTCATGCAGATCTGGCCCTGGTGCATGAACGACCCGAAGTTCGCGGCCTGGGTCGCGCGCTCCATGTCGGCGTCCTCCAGGACGATCAGGCTGTCCTTGCCGCCGAGTTCGACGCAGGCCTTCTTCAGATGCGCGCCCGCCTTGGCCGCGATCTGGCGCCCCACGGGTGTGGACCCGGTAAAGCTGATGCCCTTGACGCGGGGGTTCTCCACCAGTTCGTCGCCCATCTCCTGCACCGAGGCGCGGTCGCAGGTGACGACGTTGAACACGCCCTTGGGGAAACCCGCTTCCTCCATCACCTCGGCGAAGAACAGGCCGCCGCAATAGGGCGTGTCCTCGGAGGGCTTCAGCACGATGGTGTTGCCCATTGCGAGGGGGAAGGCGAACCCGCGCGAGGTCAGGATGCCGGGGAAGTTCCAGGGGCTGATGACGGACACCACACCCATCGGATAGCGAACGGCGGTCGAGAACTTGCCGTGTTCGGAGGGCAGCACCTCGCCGATGGCCTCAAAGCAGATGCCGGCGGCAGCGCGGAACACGTCGGGCACGTAGCCCGCCTCGAACATGCCCTTCCCGAACCAGCCGCCGCCCTCCATCTGCATGGCGCGGACGAAGTCCATCTTGCGGCGTTCCCAGACCTCGGCCGCCTTCAGCAGCAGATGCGCGCGGTGCTGGAACGGCTGCTCCGACCAGGCCGGAAAGGCCGCATGGGCCGCGTCGATGGCGGCGCGCGCCTCGGCCCGGCCGCCGTCGGGCACCTCGGCCCAGACGGACCCGTCGCTGGGGTTCACGTCCTGGAAGGTGCGGCCCGTGCGGACCCACTGGCCGCCGATGTACATGCCCTTGATGTCGTGGCGGGTGGGCGGTGTTTGGGGGGTGTCGAGCATCTCTCTCTCCCTCTCAGTCGCGATGGAACTCGCCCGACGGGCGGCGGCGATAGACCTCCACCCTTGGGGCGCGGTAGACTTCGATCACCGGGCGGGGGCCCGGTTCGGCAGGGGCCGCAGCCGCTGGCGTGGGGCTGTGCGCGGCCCGATCCGGCATCGGGCGTTCGCGGATCATGACCGGCCCTATGCGCCGGGCGGCGGCCGCGGCACGCGCGATGTCGTCCAGCGTCGCGCGCAGGCGGTCGCCGTGCGCCGCCGCGAACCAGCATCGGCCGCCCGCGTCTCGGTCACAGCGCGGGTCGACCGTTCGGACGCCTGCGCCACCAGATCGGCCACCGAGCGGCCCAGCACGGCGTCAGCCGACCGCGTGACCTCGGCCCTCGGGCGGATCTCGAACCGCTGGATCGCCTGCGCGGCAATCGCGGCGGCATCCACCTGCGGGGCCGCGTCGTGGGTGTGCGGCGCCGCCTGCCCGCCGGCGCCAAGATAGGCGGCCTGCACCGCGGGGTCGTTCGCCAGGGCGGCGGCGCTGTCCTGATGCACGATGCGCGCGTTCTCCAGCAGATAGCCCCGGTCGGCGATGGCCAGGCTCTGCCGCGCGTTCTGTTCAACCAGTAGCACGCCCAGCCCCAGGTCGCGCACCCGCGCGAGGTTGCGGAACAACTCCTTGCACAAGAGCGGCGACAGGCCGCGCGTGCGTAGTCCCTTCGCAGTCGCAGC
>CAYYOE010000219.1:0-5528 GCA_964473055.1 uncultured Rhodobacterales bacterium
GATGGGCCCCGCGCCGATGATCAGGATCGACCGGATATCCGTCCGTTTCGGCATCGCACCCACCCCCGGCAAAATCGTGCGGGGTGTAGGGGGAAGGGGCGGGCGGCGCAAGCCCTTCCGGGGCAGCCTGGGGTTGGAATGGCGCATCCGCGCCCCATGTGCCCATGGGCGGTCAGGGACGGGGCAGATGATGTCGGATATGGGGATCGGCGCGGGGGCCGGGTCGCGGCTGTGGCGGCTGCGGGCGGAGTTCGGGTTGTTCTACGCCATCGCACCGGTGGTGGTGGCCGTGGCGCTGCCCGCGTCGGTGATGTTTCCGGTGCTGTTCTTGTTCACGGGCGTGGGGTTGGTGCTGTTGCACCTGACGCCGGGGTTCCGCTGGGGCGAGCTGTTGGCCGGGGCGTCGCGCATCCGCTGGGGGTTCGTGGCGCTGTTCGCGCTGGCGACGCTGGCGGTGGGCTGGGCTGTGATGCAGGCAACCGCGCCGGGGCGGATGTTCGGGTTGGTGCGGTTCAATCCCGGTCTGATGCTGACGATCGCGCTGCTGTATCCCGTGCTGTCGGCCCTGCCGCAGGAAGTCGTGTTCCGGCCGCTGTTCTTTCGCCGCTACGGGCCGATCCTGCCCGATGGCCCCGCCGCCCTGGTGCTGAACGCGGCCGTCTTTGCGCTGGCGCATCTGATGTTCTGGTCGTGGATCGTGGCCGCGATGACCTTTGCGGGCGGGCTGGTGTTCGCCTTCGCCTACCGGGTGCGCGGCAACTTCCCCGAGGCGGTGATCCTGCATGCCGTGGGCGGCGTGATCCTGTTCGCGCTTGGGCTGGGGATGTTCTTCTACACCGGCAACGTGACGCGGCCGTTCTAGACGGGCACGCGTCAGCGGATCTCCAACAGCCCGCCGTCCACCGGCAGGATCTGGCCCGTCATCCAGGCAGACCGGTCGGTGGCCAGGAACAGCGCGACCTCGGCGATGTCGGCGGGGGTGCCCCAGCGCGGGATCGGGTAGCGGGCGATCACCTGGTCGAGCAGCGCCTGGAACTGCGCCTCGTCCGCCGCGCGGGCGCGGAACTGCGATTCGGACAGGGGCGTGCGCACCGCGCCGGGCGCGATGGCGTTCGACCTTATGCCGAGGGCGGCATAGTCGGCGGCGATCTGGCGGGTCAGGGCGGCGACCGCACCCTTGGACGCGGAATAGGCCGCGACCCCCTTCATGCCCGCCAGCGCCACGGTCGAGGCGGTGAACACCAGCGCGCCCCGCCCCTGCGCCAGCATAGTGGGCAGCACCGCACGGGCGGTCAGGAAGGCGCCCTTCGCGTTCACCGCCATGGCCCGGTCCCAGGCGTCGGGCGAGACGGACAGGATGGCGCCTTCCACCATGATGCCGGCATTGGCCACGGCCGCGTCGATCCGGCCGGTCCAGTCGAGGGCGGTCTGCGCCATTCCTTCCATCGCGGCCGGGTCGGCCACGTCGGCGGCCAGTGCCCGTGCCTGTCCGCCTGCGGCGACAATCCGGGCGACGGTCTCGGCCGCCCCGTCCCCGTCGCGGTCCACGGCCAGGACGGCCATGCCGTCGGCGGCGAAGCGCTCGGCGATCGAGCGGCCGATGCCCGAGCCTGCGCCCGTGACGATAGCAGTGACGGTGGCCGAGGTGGCGGCGGCGGTCGCGGGCATGCTCACACCGGATCGGGCGCGAAGATCTGCGGGTAGAGCGACCGCATCGCCGCATCGTCGAACTCGGTCTTGAAGCTGTGGCGCTGCTTCAGCGCCTCGACCCGGGCGGCGGCGGGGCGGGCGTCGATGGTGGCCATCAGGCGCGCGATGTTGGGATACTGCGCCATCGCGCCGTCATCGCCCAGCATCGCGGGGATGCGTGGCGCCCAGCCCCAGACGGCCATGTCGACGATGGTGTAGGTGTCGCCCAGGATCCAGGGCCGGTCGTCCAGCCGGTCCTCGATCACCTGCCAGTGGCGCCGTGCCTCGAAGTCGTAGCGCTTGCGCGGGTAGGGGTTGTCGCCCGGGGCGAACAGGCGGAAATGCACGGCCTGGCCCGAATAGGGGCCGACGCCGGAGGCCACGAACATCAGCCAGGACAGCAGGTCGCCGCGCGCAGCGGGCGTGTCGGGCGGCAGGAAGCAGCCGGTCTTTTCAGCGAGGTAGAGCAGGATCGCGTTCGAATCGAACACCGTTGCCGCGCCGTCCTGGATCGCGGGGACCTTGCCGTTGGGGTTGATCGCCCGGAAACCGGGGCTGTGCTGCTCGCCGCGGCGGGTGTCGATGGGAACGGGCGTATAGGGCAGGCCGGTTTCTTCCAGCATCAGGGCGACCTTCAGGGGATTGGGCGCGAGGTTGTAGAAGAAGCTGATCATGGTGCGTGATTCCCCGAACTTCTGTGCGGCATGCGGACACTAGGGCAGCCGATCGGACTTGGGAACGGGATTTCTTGCGGAAGTCGTGCACGGGGGCTCTGCCCCCTCGGGCCTGCGGCCCTTCCCCCGGAGGTATTTGGACAAGGGTGATGGGGATGGGAGCGCCGGACCGCAAGGCCCGTGGCGCGGGCCGCGTCAGGCGCCGGGGGCGGGTATCCCGGACAGCACCTGTTCGGCAGCACGGGCAGGGGCAAGGCGGCCTTCCGCGACCGCCCGGCCAAGGTCTGTCAGCCGTGCGGCCATGTCTGGATCGGCGGCGAGGCGGGCCATCAGGCCGCGGCGCACCTCGTCCTCGAACCAGGCGCGGGCCTGGGCGGCGCGGGTCGCGGCCATGTGTCCCTGCGCGCGGCGCCAGTCGGCGAGGGTCCGCATCGCCTGCCAGGCTTCTGCGATCTCGCGGCCGGTCAGGGCCGAGACGCAGCGTGCCTGGGGAAAGCCGTCGGGGTCCTGCGGCCGGCGGCGCAACAGCCGCAGGGCCCCGGCATAGTCGGCCCGGGTGCGTTCGGCCGCGGCGGCCAGGTCGCCGTCGGCCTTGTTCACCAGGATCAGGTCGGCCACTTCCATGATGCCGCGCTTGACGCCCTGCAACTCGTCGCCACCGGCGGGCGCCAGAAGCAGCACGAAGATGTCCGACATGCCCGCCACCAGGGTTTCGGACTGGCCCACGCCCACGGTCTCCACGATCACCACGTCGAAGCCTGCGCCTTCCATCAGGGCCACCACCTCGTGGGTGCGGCGGGCGACGCCGCCGAGTTCGGAGCGCGCGGGCGAGGGGCGGATATAGGCGGCCGGGTCACGGGCGAGGCGGTCCATCCGGGTCTTGTCGCCGAGGATCGAGCCCCCGGTGCGCGCCGAGGACGGATCCACCGCAAGCACAGCCACGCGCAGGCCTTGCCCGGTCAGGTGCAATCCGAAGGCTTCGACGAAGGTGGACTTGCCGACGCCCGGGGTGCCCGACAGACCGATCCGAAGGGCCTGTCGGCCGGTGCGCGCCAGCCGGTCGATCAGGTCGAGCGCCATCGCGCGGTGATCGGCGCGCGTGCTTTCGATCAGCGTGACGGCACGGGCCAGGGCGCGGCGATCGCCGGCGGCCACGGCATTTGCCAGATCGGCGGTTTCCATGGACGGCAGCCCCCTTCCGGTGTCGGGATGCTGTTACCCGCGTCGGATGACGCAAGTCCAGTTCCCAGGGCCCGAAGGCGTATCCGTCTGGCGGGATGGGGATGAGGCGAGCCACAGGCGCTATCCCGCGCCCCTGGCCGGGATCTAGTGGGTCCAGGCGCCCTTGCGGTCCGTGGCGAAGTTCTCGCCGTACCCTCGGGCCCGGATGTTCGGCTGCCGCTTCTTCGGCTCGGCTACCGTGACGTCGAACCCTTTCGACGCGGCATAGTCCTGTGCTGCCGCTTTCGTCGGAAACCGCAGCCGGACCTGCGCCTGCGTATCCGATGAGGACGTCCAGCCCATCAACGGATCGATCTCGCGTGCCGAGGCCGGCGCGAATTCCAGCACCCACTCGCGCGTTCGCCCTGCCCCCGAGGACATTGCCGTCTTCGCCGGTTGATACAGCCTCGCCCGCATGACCGACCTCTTTCGCGACCTGATCCGCGCGCGACTATCCGCGACCCGACGCTGCCCTGCAAGGGACAAACCCGCGCAGGTTGCCCCTGTGCGGCCATCGGTTTCCGGCGGATAGGGGGGGTGTCTGCCGACCGGGTGAGGGAGCGAGGGGTGGGTGGTGTCCCGGTCGGCAGACTGTCTGCTGCTTGCTCCTCAACCTTAGAACGAATCGTGGGTGAACGCAACGTTAAAATGCATCCTCAGGTTGCATTGCCTGCGGGGCCCGGGCGATACGCATCGCTTGCCCACGCGGTCGTGAAAAGACCGGGTTGCCTGTGGCCCGGAAGGGGTCACATTGGCACCGACAGGGAGCCCGTCTCATGCACAACAATTCCCCCGACCAGATGCCCGTCCTGCATGCCGCGCCACGCGGCGATGTCCGTGCCCGCGAAAAGCTGGAAGGCGGGCGCCGCTTCGTCATGCAGTCCGAGTTCAAGGCCGCGGGCGACCAGCCCGGCGCCATCGCGGAACTGTCCGCCGGCGTCCTGGCGGGCGACCGCAACCAGGTGCTGCTCGGCGCCACCGGCACCGGCAAGACCTTCACCATGGCGCGCGTGATCGAGGAAACCCAGCGCCCCGCCATCATCCTGGCGCCCAACAAGACGCTCGCCGCGCAACTCTATGGCGAGTTCAAGGGCTTCTTCCCCGACAACGCGGTGGAATACTTCGTCAGCTACTACGACTACTACCAGCCCGAGGCCTATGTCGCCCGGTCGGACACCTACATCGAGAAGGAATCGCAGATCAACGAACAGATCGACCGGATGCGCCATTCCGCCACCCGGGCGCTTCTGGAACGCGACGACGTCATCATCATCGCCTCGGTCTCCTGCATCTACGGCATCGGATCGGTGGAAACCTACGGCGCCATGACCCAGGACCTGTTCCAGGGCCGCCCCTACGAGATGCGCCAGATCATCGGCGATCTGGTCGCCCAGCAATACCGCCGCAACGACCAGGCCTTCCAGCGCGGCTGCTTCCGCGTCCGCGGCGACAGCCTGGAGCTTTGGCCCGCCCACCTGGAAGATCGCGCCTGGCGGTTCAGCTTCTTCGGGGACGAACTGGAATCCATCACCGAATTCGACCCGCTGACCGGGCAAAAGACCGACAGCTTCGACCGCGTGCGCATCTACGCCAATTCGCACTACGTCACGCCCCGCCCGACGCTCGCCCAGGCCACCAAGGCCATCAAGGAGGAATTGCGCCTCCGCCTCGCGCAACTGGTGGGCGAAGGGAAACTGCTGGAAGCCCAGCGCCTTGAACAGCGCACCAACTTCGACCTCGAAATGCTGGAAGCAACCGGCAGCTGCAACGGGATCGAGAACTATTCCCGCTACCTGACGGGCCGCGCCCCCGGCGAACCGCCCCCCACGCTGTTCGAATTCATCCCCGACAACGCCATCGTCTTTGCCGATGAATCCCACGTCAGCGTGCCCCAGATCGGCGGCATGTATCGCGGCGACTACCGGCGCAAGTTCACGCTGGCCG
>CAYYOE010000220.1:0-5496 GCA_964473055.1 uncultured Rhodobacterales bacterium
GTGCTGAATTCCCGGATGCTGGCCTGGGCGACCGAGGGGCGCCGGTCGATCCTGCTGAACCGGCTGGGCCATGACGAGATAACGACCGTCTGCTGCGACAACGCGCTGGGGTTCCGCACGATGGTGGACCACCTGCACCAGACGGGTCGGCATCGGATCGGCTATGTCGCGGGGCTGACGACGTCCGGGATCGGGCTGACGCGCTACAGCGCCTTTGCTACGCGGCTGGCGGAACTGGGCATGCGGCTGGTGGGCACCGCCACGCGCGAGGCCTATTCGCACGAGGCGGGCTGGCTCAGCACGCAGGACCTGCTGCCGCATGCGCCCGATGCGATCGTCTATGCGTCCGATGTGCTGGCACTGGGCGGGATCGAGGCGATCCGCCGGGCGGGGCTGGCCGGGCAGATCGCCGTGACCGGGTTCGACGATATCCCCATGGCCAGTTGGCCGGGGTATTCCCTGACCACCTATCGCCAGCCGGTCGCGGATATCGTCGCACGAACGGTGGAGTTGTTGCAGGCACCCGACATGGGGCCGCCTCGACGCCATACCCTGCCGGGCGAACTCGTGGTCCGCGCGACAACCTCACCTGACGGCTGGGCCGATCCGCAGCCGCCGGGCGAGGCGGAATGATGCCGCGCGCCCTGCACGTCGCCCATCAGTTCGACGCGGACCTGCACGACTGGCTGCTTGGGGCCCTGTCTGCGGGCAGCCGGGTGGACCGTTTGCCGGTCGACGACCCATGGCGGGGCCCGGAGGGGGCGACCGTCTTACTTGTCGCCAACGGGATGCTGCGCCACTTGCCCCAGTCGCGGCCCGCGTGGACGCACAGCCTCGAATGGGTCCATCTGCGCCCGACCGGGGTGGACGAGGCGCCCGACTGGCTGTTCGACGTGCCGCACCTGACGGTGTCGCGCGGGGCGTCCGCTGTGGCGATTGCCGAGTATGTGCTGGCCGCGATGCTGGATTTCGAGAAGCGGTTCGACGTGTTGCGCGTCACCGATCACGGCGGTTGGACCAGCCGCGACGCCGGAACGCTGGCCTGCCGGACGCTGGGCCTGGTCGGCTTTGGCGAGATCGGCCGCGCGGTGGCCGACCGGGCGCGTGCCTTCGGGATGGACATCTGCGCCACGACACGGACCATGGACGCGTCCATCGGTGGAGCGGCATCGAAAGTGCGATTTCTGCCCCTGCGTGAGCTATGCGCGCAGAGCGACCATCTGGTGCTTTGTGCGCCCTTGACCGAAGAGACGCGCGGACTGTTCGACGCCACCACGTTCGAATTCTGCCGTCCCGGACAGCATCTGATCAATGTCGCACGCGGTGGACTGATCGTAGCCGAAGCGTTGCGTCAGGCGCTGGCGGACCGGCTGGCAAGGGCAACCCTCGATGTCTGGAGCCCCGAACCCCCTCTCCCAGGTCATTGGGTCTATAGGCATCCCAGGATTGTCCTGACCCCGCACATCGCCTCTGTCGCGCCCTCGACGAGTGAACGGATCCAGGCGATCCTGGAACACAACCTGCGCGAATGGGGCCGGGCGAGACCGGATGCGATGATCGGACAGGTCGATCGCAAGACTCGCTACTGAACACAGAGGCTTGGAAAGACGAGCATCTGTCAGTCTGCCGGACTTGGGTGTCACGCCTGCGGTTGACACGCATGGCGGCATGCGACCGATGCGAAACGGCCGCAATGGGCCGATTGCCGTCGAACGACAGCGATTCTCGCGCGAAGGGCGCCAGCTTAGCCCCTTTCGCTGGCGGCCGTTGCCAGTGCGCTCCGCCCCACAACCCGGTTGTTGTCACCAGTTTCGCCGCGATCGCAACTGCCAGCGGATGCTGGCAGCAGTCTTCGTGACCGCACACGCATTGACCAGTGCCGCTCTGTTAGTTAGGAATCCTAAGCGAATCATTCTCCAGGGGTCCTGATGCCTGATCCATCCGATCAGATTACCTTCGCCCTCGGTCGATTGGCCATCCTTTGGCGGGCAGGGGTTTGGCAGGCGGCAGCGGCCGAAGGGCTGAACCCCTCCCAGGCCGAGATTCTCGGCCATCTTGCCAGACGCGGGCCGGTGCGGCAGATCGAACTGGCTGCGGCTCTCGGGGTTTCGGCGGCGAGCCTGAGCGACTCCGTGGCAAGTCTTGCGTCCAAGGGGCTTGTCCTGCGGCAGCCTGATCCCGAGGACGGCCGCGTCAGACGGGTTGGTTTGAGCGCTGCTGGTCAGGGAATCGCCGAAAGGCTGGCCACCGCGTCCGACGCCCTGACAGCCGCGGTGTCGGACCTGCCCGCGGCCGAGTCCGGGCAACTTCTGCGTCTGCTCACCCGCCTGATCCGTGCCCTGCAGGAGGCCCGGGCCATCCCGGTGCAGCGGATGTGTGCGACCTGCGCCCATTTCCGCCCCGATGCCAATGCCGATGCGGCCCGCCCGCATCACTGCGCCTTTGTGGACGCCGCCTTCGGGGACGCGCAGCTGCGCCTCGACTGCGGCGAGCACGAAGCGGCCCTGACCGAGAACGCCGCCGCCATCTGGCGGCGGTTCGAAGCGGCCTGAGCCAGAAAGCCGGACGCCTCGCCCGCGGCAACGGGCGAGACGTCCTTGATGTCCGACCCACCTCTCGAAAAGACAGGAGACGTTTCACAATCCCACAGAAAGCCACGTTCCACCATGCCGGCTGCGCCGTTTGCGTTGCAGCCGAACAGCAGGTCGCGCAGGCGCTCGATGCGAAGCGCTACGCGGTCGAGGTCGTCCACCTCGGGGCGAACAAGACCCGAATTGCCGAGGCCGAAGCCGCCGGGGTCGCCTCGGTCCCGGTCCTCGTGATCGATGGGGCGCCCTATCGCATCAACTTCGGTGCATCGCTTGCCGATGTGAGAGGAGCGGCGTGATGCCGAGCTTGACCATCCTGACAGGCGCGGCGCTGCTGGTTGCAACGACGTCGGCCTGGGCGCATGGAGAGGGCAATCATGCCCACGGCATCGCCGCGACCGCCGGTGCAGCCGAACACGCCGATTTTGACATCGTCGCCGCCTCGATAACGACCGAGGGACGCATCGCCACTTTCTCCCTGTCGGTCGCGGGCACCCCCGGCGATACCGCTCCCGACCCTGCCGGCGGGCTGGCCGGAGCGCCGGTCTTTTCCTACGTCTGGCCGACCAGCCTTGACCCCTCGGTCGTGGGCTTCGAGCCCGGCGCGGGAATCCTGGCCTTCGCCGTCACCGTCCACCCGGATTTCGACGACACGCCGTTGTTCGACGAGGGCAACACCGGACGGACCGATGACGACGGCGGTATCTGGCACAGCCACTGGGTGGTGCTGGGCCCGGACGCGGCCTGCGGGCAGGGCGCGCTGAAGGTGATCGACATCCCCGACGGCGCCACCCCCGCCCTGCCGCTGACCTGGCCCGGGCTTCCCCTGCTGCTCGATAGCCCAGGCTGGTCGCCGGTCTTTGCCGGCGAGACCCTGTCGGTGCGTGTGCCCTTCGCTGACATCAGTGCGGTCGAGGCGGCGAGCTATGACGGGGTGACGGCGGCGCTGCGGGTGAATGCCAATATCCATGCACCGCTGCTGTGCGTGACCGATGTCTTTGACATCGCCTCGGGCGACCTGAGCCTGCCGGGCCGGGTGAACCAGTGACAATCCCGGGCTGCGGCCCCCTGCCGCCGCCCGAACCCACGAGGGAATGATGGCCGAACCCGTCCCGTTCCATGCCGCCAAATGGCTGAACACCGATGCCCCGCTGTCGCTGGCCGACTTTGTCGGCAGGGTGCTGGTGGTCGAGGTGTTCCAGATGCTCTGTCCCGGCTGCGTCAGTCACGGGCTGCCGCAGGCGCAACGGATCGCCGCCGCCTTCGACCCGTCGCAAGTGGCAGTGATAGGTCTGCATTCGGTCTTCGAGCACCAGGCTGCCATGACGCCGGTCGCCCTGCGTGCCTTCCTGCACGAATACCGCATCCGATTTCCGGTCGCGGTGGACGCTCCCGGCGAGGGTACGTTGCCCCGCACCATGGAGGCCTGGGAATTGCATGGCACCCCGACGCTGGTGCTCATCGACCGGCAGGGGCAGGTGAGGGCGCGCCTCTTCGGACAGGTATCGGACCTGACGCTCGGGGCGCAGATCATGGCGTTGATGCTGGAGGCGCCGAAGTGACCAGATTTCGTGTCCTCGAACTCCGAACTGGCCGCGCGCGCCCCTTCGGGCCGCAGGGCCGGCCTTCGGCGAAAATCAAGCCTGTCGGGATCAATCGTGGCACAGCCTAATTCAATGAACGGCCGCTATTCAGAATGAGACGAAAGTGTCTGACTTTCGAGTCGGGCCGTTTGCGTTCTTTTGCCTATGGCCTGCCACCTGAAAAGTGCTCCTCCTTGAATTGGGCCTTCGGGCCGAATCGAGGACGAAGGAATGCCCAAGGAGAAGCACAAGCCGGAAGAGATCGTCGCG
The DNA here is from genome assembly GCA_964473055.1 of uncultured Rhodobacterales bacterium. GTDB lineage: Bacteria > Pseudomonadota > Alphaproteobacteria > Rhodobacterales > Rhodobacteraceae > UBA996. The sequence continues at coordinate 4,442 of CAYYOE010000220.1, forward strand.
AAGCTCTGGCAGGCCGATATGTTGGTGTGGCTTGGCCGGTCGGTGGCAGCGGCGGTATGTGACACGCGGCGGCCTGTTTGCCAGTCGGTTCCTCGATCCGTTGGACCGGCAGGGTTACGTCCACCGGATCGCCGGGGGCGCGCGGCAGCTTGAGCCAGACCAGAAGGCTCGCCCCCAGGGCGGCGAGCCCGGCCTGCCCAAGTCGCAAGGCAAGGGCGCGGGCAACCCTGCGGCCCCTGAATCAGGGTTCATGTAGTCTGTGAAACCGCCTGTGGTGGTCGGCCTTTCCCGCACTGATGGCCTTGCAGCCGCCCTTGCCAGCCACGACCCGGTTCTGATCGTCAGGATCGCAGACCGGGTCTGCCGCCTGCCGCTGGAGAAGGCGGCACAGGGCCCGGAGGAGATGGCGGACCCTCGACGCGCTGCCGTCGGCTGACCTTGCGGCCGCCATTTGCTGGCCACGCATAGGCGTGACCCCGGCGCGCCAACACCAGCGCTCTGCCCACTACGTCTACCGCGCGATGTATCGGTCGCGCCGGTGATTGATCGCGATCACACCATTCAACACCACCGCGCCGAGGACCGACCATGCCACCAGGGTCCATGAAAACAGCGCCAGGGCCACGGCAAACAGCACCCCGTCGAAGATCAGCTGCACCCAGCCCGCACGGAATCCGGTGGCGTCCTGCACCCATAGCGCCACCATCCCCAGCCCGCCCAGGCTGCCACCATGCCGGAAGATCGCCAGAAGGCCGATCCCCGTCATCGCTCCGAACAGCACCACCCCGAAGGCGGGGTTGACTGTGCCCAGAGGCATCAGGCCTGGAATGGCTTCGGCCGCCAGCGACAGCCCGGCCACGCAGGCCAGCGACTTGACCGTGAAGCGCCAGCCCAGCCGACCGAGGGCGAAAGCGTAGAACGGCAGGTTCACGACCAGGAACACCCAGCCGAAGGGCAAACCGAATCCGTAGGAAATCAGCAGCGCCAGTCCTGCTGTCTGGCCGGTCAGGAACCCCATGTGCGCGAGCAGGGTCACGCCAACCCCGCAGAACAGC
>CAYYOE010000221.1:0-5482 GCA_964473055.1 uncultured Rhodobacterales bacterium
GGAGGTGCGGCAGAGCGATCGCAGCATCTGCCGAAACGGACGTTCAGAAGCAGTGTAGCCCGTCTGAACAAGGTCCAGATGGCGGAGCGGAAAGTGCCGGACGCACCAAATGCGACGGGCGCTCCAATAACAGGTGAGGAAGATGATGGTCACCTGTCGCGAGTTTCCAGGTCTGCGATGGGCATCTCGCCATACGAAGAATGGGGCATAACTGGTTCGCGGTCGTGTCCAAGTGGCCGCCGCCCTCATGGGGTCGCGGCGCGGAGCCTGGACCCAAGGGTCTGATCCAGTCCAGCGCGCTCGCGGGCAAGAAAGGCCGCTTCGCCTTCGTCAATCTCTGGCCCACGCGAGAGCGCTATCGCCAGATCGAAGAATCCCCGAGCCGGCAAGCTGTCTCGCGCACGGCTCACGGCCCGGACCGCGATGAAGGGACGGTCGGCCGCAGCATCCTCGCGCATGGTCGTTTCCAGCGCGGCGGTGATCCGCCGGATCGAACCGGGGGTCCAAAGACCCATGGCGCGGGCGATGGTGCCATAGGCGACCGGGACGTCCGAGGGCAGCAGCGCCGCGAGATACGCGCGCACACGGTCGGCGAGTGCCTGTTCACGCTCGGCCGCAACACCTGTTTCTTGGGGCGGGGGAACCTCGCGGGCGGAACCATCAGGCAGAACCTCGGCCGCCCAGGCACGTGTGGGGCTGCGCAACACGATACGGGTCTTGCCCGCGTCTGTGCCCTCGCCGGTTTCTGTCACGCCGACAACACTGCCCGTTCGCAGGCCATCGCGCAGCCCGTCCGGCGTCAACCCAAGACGGGGAGCAAGATAGTCGGGATCAACCACAACCTGCCCGTCCGACCACCCGACGACGCCGGGGGGAACCGACCGGTTCAGCATGGGCGACTGCCCTTCCCCGCGCGCAAAAAACGGAGTGCTTCCGGCCGCATGGTCAGTCACGTCCACGATCTCGACGATCTGGGGAAGGGCTGCGCGCAGCATGCGTTCCACGCCCTGCCGGAGGGTGGCCGAAGACGCGGCACAGCCTTGGCAGCCACCCGACATGCGCAGGTAGACCGTGCCGTTCTCGACCCGCTCCACCGCGATCTGTCCGCCGTGGGCGGCGACCGAGGGGTTGACCTGCCGGTCAAGCAACGCGTGAACTGCCTGCATCAGGGCCGTGTCGGGACTGGCTGCGTCTTCGCAGCCAAGAGGGGCGTCGGTCGCGTCCAGAACCTGCCGCACGGCGGCGGCGATTGCGGCTTTCAAGGTCGCCCAATCGGCGCTTGCGTCCTTCTGAACCCAGATCGTGGCCTCGGATACCTCGACCCGGACAACACCGCGGATGAGAAAGAGCGCGTGCGCGAGTGGAGACGCCTTGGCAGCCTCCGGTCCCTCAAACCGTGCCGTCCGTCCCGCCTGCACCGGCGCGTCAAGCACGAAGCCCATCACCTGTGGGTCGCTGGCCAGAGCTTGCGCCCGGATGCGGCGACTGGCGCTGAGCTCAGACATCCTCAAGCTCCGCGCCCTGCATGCTGCGCAGGGACCTGAAGGTGTAGATGCCGGTGTCATGGCCATCGCTGAACGCTAGGCCCAAGGCATAATTTCCCACGCTCCAGATCCGGGTCATGCGGATGTCGAGCGGCACGCTGCCCGGGTCCAGAAGCCGCGCGCCGGTCACCTCGTCGCGACATTTCGCGCAAGGGCAGGCAATGCGCAGATCGCGCGGGGCCAATCGCTGCACATGTCCGTCTGCCCAGTGAAGACGTAGACCTGTGGCATCGTGGTCTAGCGCAGTCAGAAGGTCGGACGGCCCGTCAACACTCGGCGCCGCCGGGGCGGGCTTTCCGGACCCTTCGGTCAGCATCCAAGTGAACGGAGTGGCGATCCCGCGCCCCGCCGCACCAATTCCCGCCACCGTTAATGCGATCTGGCGATAGGCCTGCGCTGCCGGGCTGTTGGGCGCCGACTTGACCAACGGCATGCCATCATCGCCGCTGTCCACCACAGCCGGGTCGAGCGGCACACGGCCGAGGAACGCGACGCCCAGTTCGCGCGCGATGGCTTCGCCACCGCCCTGGTGGAAGATGTGCGTGACCGTCCCGCAGGACGGGCAGGTGAACCCGCTCATGTTCTCGACCACACCCAGGATCGGCACGTTGACCTGCTCCATCATCCGCAGGCCACGCCGAGCGATCTTCAGGCTCACATCCTGCGGCGTGCTGACCACGATCGCGCCCGACAAGGGAAAGGCCTGCGCCAGCGTCAACTGAATGTCTCCGGTCCCCGGCGGCAGGTCCAGCAGCAGGATGTCCAGCGCGCCCCAATCCACCTGACGGACGAACATCTGCAGGTATTTCGACACCATCGGCCCGCGAAGAATTGCAGGCTTGTCGTCGTCGGTCAGCATCGCCATCGAGATGACCTTGATCCCATGCGCCTCGGCCGGGACCACCATGCCCTGCGGCGTCATCGCCGGCTTTCCGTCAGCGACGCCCAACATCCCGGGGATCGACGGGCCATAGACATCGGCGTCCACCACACCAACCCTCAGACCTGCTTCGGCCATGGCAACGGCGATATTGGCGGTGACGGTCGATTTTCCGACACCCCCCTTGCCGCTGCTGATTGCGATCATCCGCGGCAAGCCGCGGCCAGTGTCAGCGGTTGCCATCGTTTGCTCCGGCGGGCTGCAGTATGGTCTTGGGGCCACGGTAGCTGGCGCAGAGCTTGTCGACCTCATCCGCAGCAAGTTCGGCTGCCATGCAAGCGCAGTAGCTCATGCCGTTCCGGTCAACGAGATGAGTGCAATCGTGGCATGTGCCGAAGGCGGGGATGTCGCGCAGGTCGGACACCGCCGATGCGATGCGCGACAGAGTGTCCAGGAACCGCTCCCTTTCAGCGGGCGCAAGGGCCGCGATGACGCCGATCAAGTCGCGCATCGGGTCGCGGGATAGCATCGCCCGCCCGGTTTCTGTCAGGTCGATGCGCACGCTGCGCCCATCACCGTCCGAGCGGTGTCGGGAAATCAGGCCGAGGCGGTCGAGTGACTTGATGATCTGCGAGGCGGTGCCGCGCGTCGTCGCCTGAAAGCTGGCAAACCCCGAGGGCGTGCGGGTGCTGCCATTGGCGCGGGCCAGGAACCGCAGGCACGTCCATTGCGCGGCTGTCAGGTCTGAGCGTCCATCCTCGCATCGCGCCATGCGGGTGACATGAACGAGAAGCTCTGCAATGCGGTCGGGTGTCTGCACGGGATCTTTCATCACATTTTGGTAGCGGTTCGAAATCAAATTGACAAGAGGTTTGTAGTCTGAGTAGTTTCGGATTGATACCATATGAGCCCAAGCAATGACCAAAATCCTACTCAACTGGGGGTCGCGCCCACGCCCACGTCGATTCGCCATGCTCTCGGCGGAGGACGAGCGGCGCCATGTCCTTGCCTGGCAAAGCCGCGGCGACCTGCGCGCCCGCAACCGCTTGGTTCAGGGCTTTCTCCCGATGGCGACGGCCATGGCCAAGCGATCCTCTCCCGGTGCCGGCGAGGTTGATCCCGACCTGTTCCAGCAGGCGGTCATCGGCCTGATCAAGGCCGCCGACCGCTTTGATCCGATGATCGGGAACAGATTCTCCACCTATGCGGTGTGGTGGGTCCGCGCCGAGATCCAGGACTACAGGCGGGCCAACGTATCAGTCGTTCGACGTCCAAACTCTGCTCTGGCGCGCAAGATGGCCCTGCAGATTGCCCGGCTCGACGCGGCGGTGGCAGACAAGGCCGACCATGAGCGGTGGGAAGCGGAAGAGCGTTTTGCCAGCGCGACGGGGCTCAGCTGTGTCCGGATCGCCGAACTTCGCGCCCAGATCACCGGCAGGGACCAGTCCCTGAACACCCCCTTGACCGGCGCGGACGGGGAGGATCGCCTGGCGCTACTTGTCGATTCTGCAAGTCTTGAGGATAGCGGGGCAGTGCATCCGCTTGACATTGCCGGGCTGCGCCGCGCCTTGGTCATGGCGGCGTCCGCCCTTTCCGACCGCGAGCGCCACATCATCCTCGCGACACAACTGAATGATCCCCCGGCCACGCTCGAGGCCTTGGGGGAACGCTACGGCATCTCGAAGGAACGCGTGCGCCAACTGCGCGAACGCGGACTGTCGCGGCTGCGCGCCGCGCTTTGCGAGACAGGCATGGAACTGGCCAACTTCGTATCTCCCAGCGCCGTCACCCTCACAAGGAGCTAAACATGGGTAGCTACTTCTACATGCCTTGCGTCAACATTCTGGGCCGCGGAGGGCTTGCGGATGCCGGGCGGGAAATCGCCGCAATGGGCCTGAAAAAGGCATTGATTGTAACGGACGCACCGCTGCATCGGGAGATGAAAGCAACGGCACCGCTGATCGACCTGCTGAACGGGATTGGCGTGGCACATGCCGTCTTTGACGGTGTGGCGCCGAACCCTACAGTGGGTCAAGTCAATGCAGGACTGGCGCATTACCAAGCGCAAGGCTGCGACTTCATCATCTCGTTCGGTGGCGGTTCGCCCCATGACGCCGCCAAGGGAATCGGCATCCTTGCTGGAAACGGTGGCGACATTCGCGCCTACGAAGGTGTGAACAAATCGGCCCGCCCCATGCCGCCACTTGTCGCCATCAACACCACGGCGGGCACGGCGAGCGAGATGACCCGCTTTGCGATCATTACGGACGAAGAGCGCCATGTGAAGATGGCCATCGTTGATTGGCGCACGACGCCGACGCTGTCGGTTGATGATCCTGCCCTGATGGAAGAGATGCCAAGCGGCCTGACCGCCGCGACCGGCATGGACGCCCTTACGCATGCCATTGAGGCCTATGTCTCGACAGCAGCAACACCGGTCACGGACGCGGCCGCCTTGCACGCCATGCGGTTGGTCAACGCCTATCTTGCCCGCGCAGTGAAGGACGGACATGACCATGAGGCCCGCGACATGATGGCCTATGCGCAGTTTCTGGCCGGTATGGCCTTCAACAGCGCCAGTCTTGGCTACGTGCACGCCATGGCCCACCAGCTTGGCGGTTTTTATGACCTGCCACACGGCGTCTGCAACGCGATCCTCTTGCCGCATGTCGAGCGGGCGAATGCCAAGGAGAACCCGGCCCGCTTTGTCGAGATCGCGGCCGCCCTCGGCGTCTCTGTCACGGGCCTGAGCCCCGCTGAAGCGGCAGAAGGGGCCCTTGCCCGCATCCGGTCTTTGGCTGTCGAAGTTGGCATTCCGCCGAACCTCGCGGTCTTTGACATCGTCAAGCCTGCGGATTTCCCGACACTGGCCGACAACGCGATGAAGGATGCCTGCGGTGCCACCAATCCCAGGCGGCTGACGCGCGCAGAGATCATCGCCCTTTTCGAGGCGGCCTATGCGGAAGACGCCTGACCGAACAATACCCAACCCGGCCCTGCGCAAAGGGACGGGCAGCACTTCCTCTTCAGTTCCGGCTCGCAGTAGATGCGGTGGACC
>CAYYOE010000222.1:0-5389 GCA_964473055.1 uncultured Rhodobacterales bacterium
GAGGCCCGGCACCGTCTCGAGGTTGTGGTTGAACACGTCCGGACGGGCCTTCACCACGACTTCCAGCGCTTCCGGGCCGCATTTCAGGAAGTCCGGCACCAGAACCTCGATCGTCGTTGCGGGGGCGTGGCGTCGGATGGCGCGGATCGTCATGGCAAAGTGCTCTGCCCCGCCATCGGCCAGGTCGTCACGGTCCACCGAGGTGACGACCACATGCGACAGGCCGAGCTTACTGACGGCATCCGCCACCCGACCCGGCTCGAAGGCATCCAGCGCCTGGGGGCGGCCGGTGGCCACATTGCAGAAGGTGCAGCCGCGGGTGCAGATCTCGCCCATGATCATCATGGTCGCGTGGCCCTGCGCCCAGCATTCGCCGACATTGGGACAGCCCGCTTCCTCGCAAACCGTCACCAGCCGGTTCGACTTGATGATCTCGCGCGTTTCGAAATAGCCTTTCGAGGTCGGCGCCTTGACCCGGATCCAGGACGGCTTCTTCGGCTGCGCCTGGTCGGGCCGGTGTGCCTTCTCGGGATGGCGGTCTTCGGGGATCGTCAGGTCTCGGGGGGCCATGGTCTGCCTGTCAGGTCTGGTCCGCCCAGATCTAGCGCATTCCCCGGTCCCTGTCCAAGCGGGCGCGATCAGGCCCGGCTTGCAGCCCGCGCATGGCCCTTCTCACCCTTGCACAAATACCTCCGGGGGAAGGCGACGGGCCGAAGGCACGGCGACTGGGGGCAGAGCCCCCAACCCGAGACGGACCGGCCGCAGGCTGGCCGACGAGGCTTCGCTTGGCGCGCGCAGCGCGTCACGATCCGCGTCAGCCGATCACTTGCCCTGCGTTGCCCACGCCGTCGTAGTGCCGTGCCAGCTGGGTCAGCGCAATGCGCAGCACGATCTTGCCCGACCGGGCCGACCAGCCCATGCGTTTCTCGGCGGCCTCCAGTCCCTCGAGGTAGCAGCAGCAGCGCAGCGCAACGTCGCCCAGACCGGGCCCCAGGGCTGCAAGCGCCGCCGCCACGCGGTCGCGGGCCGCTGCCGGGCCTTCGCCGATCCGGCTGTCGGCCCGGAATGCGCCCCTGGTCCCGGCAGTCAGGAAGCGGTCCCAGTTCTGCGCGACCTGGGGGCCCATCTGCGCCAGTTCGAAATCCTCGCGCAGGCGTTCGCCGGCCGAGACCTGGGCGGCACTCAGAAACGGCTTGCCGTCACGTTCCAGCCGCCGGGCAAGCACCTGAACCGGGCTTTCGGCGCAATTGTAGCGCACCGTCCGCCGCACGCCGTCCTCGTCCCGGACCTGCCGATCCTCCCAGATCCGCTGCTGGTCGGCAAAGGGCGCCTCGCTGCCGTCGTCGGTTGCCAGCATCCGCTTCAGCGCAGCGCGGCCGGACGCGGTGATCGCGTAGCGCAGGACCCGCCCCGTGCCGCGACAGACGATCCAGTCCTTCAGCGCCATCGCCTGCGCCACGGGGCGGTCCAGCACCGCCAGCCGCGCCGTCGATCCGTCGGGCATGTCGCGCACAACCACGGCCTTGTCCATGTCGGCAGCCACAGCAAGGCAGGCGCCCGGCTCCTGCAAACGGCGCAGTACCCGGCGCCCTTCGCGCAGCAGCGTGGCATCATCGACCAGAGCAAGATGGCCGGCCCCATCCCTGTCGCGTTCCGTCGACGACAGCGCCTCGCCTGCGGCCGAGGCGATGCTCTGCAGGGCGGCTTCCACCAGCGGGTCGTCCCTGCGCCCCTCGAGGCGCCGCACCTGCCGCATCACGGTCGAGGCATGTGTTCCGGCATTGCGGGCCAGTTCCCGCAGCGACTGGCCCTGTTCGGTGTGGCCAAGGTAATGGACCGCCGCCTGCGGCACCCAGGATGGCCGGCAGTCCGGATATGGATGCCCGTCGGATTGCTTCTGCATGTTGTCCCCCTTTTCCGGCGGTCGGAAACCCATACGGAACAAAGGGCCCTTCCGAGCGCCATGCAACTTTGGGTTGTATTTCTTACCGGATAGTTAATGGCTTCGCAATTCGCAACACTCAATGCAATTCGTAAACCATTGAGTTCTTGGGCGTACGCCCCAGGCGGCCTTCGCGCAACACCCGTTCTGGTTGTGTAATGTGAAAAAGCGTTAAGGAGATTGCGTCGATGGACCACCTGACCCGGATGACTGCCAAGATGACCGAACTGCGCCGGCCGCGCCTGCTTGTGCGCGCTGCACGCTTTGGTCTGACCGACTATCGTCGCGACCGCGATCTGCGGCGCCTCGTCGGCGGCATTCCCTTGCCGTCACCCGTGGCAGCCCTCGGGCATCTGCTGAGCGCCGAGGAGGAAGCCGAGACCAGCCGCCGTGCAGGTGATGCTACATACAGCGTGGCACGGCATGTCGAATTGCTCGTGGCGCTCCTTGGAGAGGCCCGTCTTGCCGCCCCTCCTGCACCCTGAGATCAGGGCGCAACGTCAGCCGAAGGCGTCCGGCACCGCCGCCTTCTTCCGCGCGACGTAGTCCGCCAGGGAATCGGCAACGCCCGGATCGACGGGCGGCGCCTGCCAGGACGCCAGCAGCCGATCGACCCGCTGCGACGCGATGGCCGAGGTGTCGCGCGCGCCCTCGTCGTCCCAGGTTTCGAACGGCTTGTAGTCCAGCACCTCGGTCCGCCAGAACGCCTCGCGGAAATGCGCCTGGGTATGGGCACAGCCCAGATAGTGGCCACCCGGCCCGACCTCGCGGATGGCGTCCATCGCCTGCCCGCTGTCGTCCAGGGCGATCCCCTTTGCCAGGTGGTGCAGGACACCCAGCTGATCGGCATCCATGACATACTTCTCGAAGGACGCGACCAACCCGCCTTCCAGCCAGCCGCAGGCGTGCAGCATGAAGTTCACGCCTGCAGTCAGCCCCATCTGCAGGCTGTTTGCGCTCTCGTAGCCCGCCTGCGCGTCCGGCAGCTTCGATCCGGTGAACCCGCCGGCGCTGCGATAGGGCAACCCCAGGCGCCGTGCCAGTTGACCCGCGCCCCAGGTGATGAGACTTGCTTCCGGCGTGCCGAAGGTTGGCGCGCCCGAGGCCATGTCGATCGAGGTGACGAAGGCGCCGAAGATCACCGGCGCGCCCGGCCGGACAAGCTGCGCATAGGCCACCCCCGCCGTCACCTCGGCCAGCACCTGCGTCAGCGTGCCCGCCACCGTGACCGGCGCCATCGCGCCGCCGACGATGAAGGGCGAGATGATGCAGGCCTGCCCCGCTGCCGCATAGACCTCGAGCGCGCCCATCATCGTGGCGTCGAAGGTCAGGGGCGAATTGATGTTGATCAGCGAGGTCATGACGCAGTTCGTGTCCACGAACTCGGCCCCGAACAACAGCTTCGACATCTCGACCGAATCCGCCGCGCGTGACGGTTCGGTGACCGACCCCATGTAGGGCTTGTCCGACAGCGTCATGTGCGCCAGCAGCATGTCGAGGTGGCGCTTGTTGACGGCGATGTCGGTGGGCTCGCAGACGGTGCCGCCCGAATGGTGCAGCCAGCGCGCGCTCTGCCCCAGCTTTACGAAGTTGCGGAAATCCTCGATCGTGGCGTAGCGGCGCCCGCCGGACAGGTCACGCACGAAGGGCGGGCCATAGACCGGCGCCAGCACCAGGTTGCGCCCGCCGATCTCGACGTTGCGCGCGGGATTGCGGGCGTGCTGCACGAAGCTGCGCGGCGCGGTGGCGCAAAGCTGCCGCGCGAGGCCCCGCGGAATGCGCACCCGCTCGCCCTCGACCTCGGCACCTGCGTCGCGCCAGCGCGCAAGCGCCGCAGGCTGCTCGGGGAAATTCACGCCGATTTCCCACAGGATCGTCTCGGCGTTGGCCTCGATGATCTCGATGGCCTCGGGCGTCAGCACCTCGAAATTCGGGATGTTGCGGGTGATGTAGCGCGCAACCTCGGCACCCACCCCGCCTGCGCCGGCACGCCGCGCCGCGGACCCGCCCGTCCGTGCGCGGCGACCACCGCCCTCGGGGATGGGGGTTGGTGCGACGTCAGGGGCGGTATCGTCAGCCATGGGTCCTCCGCAGGTGGCGCTGGCTGCCTCAGCTAGCCCCGAAAAGTCGGGGCGCGCCGGGTGCAAAGCGCCGCCCGGCCCACATTCTGCGACATCGCGCGAGCCCGCGCGGCCCCCTGCCCCACTCACACTTGCAAGAATACCTCCGGGGTATGCCGACAGTTCCGCCACCGGTCCGAGGGACCGGCGGCATGGGGGCGGCGCCCCCGCCCCTTGCATCGGTTTCCGCCTGCGCCTAACGACAGCCCATGACAGCCCATCAGCGCCTTCTGATCATCGACTTCGGCAGCCAGGTCACGCAGCTGATCGCGCGCCGCCTGCGCGAGCTGAACGTCTATTGCGAAATCCACCCCTACAACCGTGTCACCGACGCCTTCCTGGCCGATTTCGCCCCGCGAGCGGTGATCCTGTCGGGCGGCCCCGACAGCGTGACACGGCCCGGCGCGCCCGCCGCGCCCGATGCGCTGTGGACGCTGGGCGTGCCGGTCCTGGGCATCTGCTATGGCCAGCAGACGATGATGCAGCAGCTGGGCGGGCTGGTCGAAGGCGGCAAGATCACCGGCGGCGGCGGCACGGCCGAGTTCGGGCGCGCCTGGGTCACGCCAACTGGCGCGCCGCTCGACCTGCTGGAGGGCTGGTTCGAAACGGGCCGCGAGCAGGTCTGGATGAGCCACGGCGACCACGTCGCGCGCCTCGCCCCCGGTTTCTCGGCCTTCGGCACCTCGCCCAACGCGCCCTTTGCCATCGTCGCAGACCCCGCGCGCCGCTTCTACGCCGTGCAGTTCCACCCCGAAGTGCACCATACGCCCAACGGCGCGCGCCTGTACGCCAACTTCGTCCGGCTGGCGGGGTTCACCGGCGACTGGACCATGGGCGCCTACCGCGAGGAAGCCATCGCCAAGATCCGCGCGCAGGTGGGCGACACCGGCCGGGTGATCTGCGGGCTGTCGGGCGGGGTCGATTCGTCGGTCGCCGCCGTCCTGATCCACGAGGCGATCGGCGACCGGCTGACCTGCGTGTTCGTCGACCACGGCCTCTTGCGCCAGGACGAGGCGGCGGAAGTCGTGGGCATGTTCCGCGACGCCTACAACATTCCGCTGATCCATGCCGACGAATCGGACCTGTTCCTGAACGCGCTGGCCGGCGTCAGCGACCCGGAAGTGAAGCGCAAGACCATCGGACGGCTGTTCATCGACGTGTTCCAGACGCACGCGACCGCCATCGGCGGGGCCGAATTCCTGGCGCAGGGCACGCTGTACCCCGACGTGATCGAATCGGTCAGCTTCTCGGGCGGGCCATCCGTCACCATCAAGTCGCACCACAACGTGGGCGGCCTGCCGGAAAAGATGGGCCTGAAGCTTGTCGA
>CAYYOE010000223.1:0-5370 GCA_964473055.1 uncultured Rhodobacterales bacterium
ACGCTGCGCCTCGGCAACCCCTTCGACGCCGACACCACGCTCGGCCCCATGGCCAACAAGCGCTTCGCGGACACCGTCCGCGCGCAGACGGCTGAAGCCGTGGCCGCAGGGGCGAAACCCCTGATCGAGCGGCAGCATTTCCCCGCCGATGACGGCGGCACCTACCTGATGCCGCAGGTGCTGGTGAACGTGGACCACTCCATGCGTGTGATGCGCGAGGAATCCTTCGGCCCAGTGGTCGGCATCATGGCCGTGGACAGCGACGAACAGGCGCTTGCCCTGATGAACGACAGCCCCTACGGACTGACCGCGAGCCTGTGGACGCAGGACGAGGAGCGTGCCTGGGACCTTGCCCGGCGAGTCGAAACCGGGACCGTATTCCTGAACCGCGCCGATTACCTCGACCCCGCGCTGTGCTGGACGGGGTGCAAGGACACCGGGCGCGGCGCTGGCCTGTCGCCCCTTGGCTACCACGCGGTCACAAGGCCGCGCAGCTATCACTTCCGCAAGGTGAAACCCTCATGACCGCCGCAACCGTCAACTGGTCCTACCCCACAGCCGTGAAATTCGGCCCCGGCCGCGTCGCCGAACTCGCCGACCACTGCAAGACGGCGGGCATCACCCGCCCCCTGCTGGTGACCGACCGCGCGCTCGCCACCCTGCCGATCACCGCGGCGGCGCTCGACGTGCTGGCTGCGGGCGGCCTGGGGCGCGCGGTGTTCGCCGAGGTGGACGCAAACCCGACCGAGGCCAACATGGCCGCGGGGATCAGTTCCTACCTTGCAGGCAACCACGACGGCGTGGTGGCCTTTGGCGGCGGCTCGGCGCTGGACCTCGCCAAGATGATCGCGCTCATGGCCCGCCAGAAGCCCGGCCTGTCGGTCTGGGACCTGGAGGACGTGGGCGACTGGTGGACCCGCGCTGACTCCACCGCCATCGCCCCCGTCATCGCCGTGCCGACGACCGCGGGAACCGGGTCCGAGGTCGGCCGCGCAGGCGTGCTGACGAACAGCGCGACGCACCGCAAGAAGATCATCTTCCACCCCGGCCTGATGCCCAAGGTCACGATCTGCGACCCCGAACTGACCGTCGGCATGCCCGCCTTCATCACCGCAGGCACCGGCATGGACGCGCTCGCCCACTGTCTGGAGGCCTATTGCAGCCCGTTCTACCATCCCATGTCCCAGGGCATCGCGCTGGAAGGGATGCGGCTGGTGTTCGAGAACCTGCCCCTAGCCTATACCGAACCCGGCAATATCACCGCCCGCGCCAACATGATGGCCGCCGCCGCCATGGGCGCGGTCGCCTTCCAGAAGGGGCTGGGCGCGATCCACAGCCTGTCCCACCCCATCGGCGCGGTCTACAACACCCACCACGGCACCACGAACGCCGTCGTCATGCCCATGGTGCTGGACGCCAACCGCCCCGCGATCGAGGACCGGATCGTCCGCGCCGCGGCCTATCTGGGCATCAACGGCGGCTTCGACGGCTTCCGCACCGCGGTCATGGACCTGCGCGCAAAGCTGGGCATCCCGGCGACCCTGTCCGCCATGGGGGTCGAGGCCGCGCGGCTGGACGAACTGACCGAGATGGCGATGGAGGATCCGTCCTGCGGGGGCAACCCGGTGCCGATGACCCCGGCCTGGACACGCGCGCTGTTCGAGGCCTGCCTCTGAAGAGCGATTCTCCCGGACTGTGCCGGAATTCGGGATGGTCCGGGGTATTTGCCTAGAACTGTTGGCTTTAATTGGTTCGATTTCGGCAAGAAGCTGCCGAAATACACAATGGCTGGCGGTTATCCCCAGAGTTATCCACAAAATGTAAACATGGGACGGTGGACTTGTGAGCCGGTCCGGGTAGCTTGCCCGTATCACCACACGGGACTGATCCCATGCACTCGATCGCGGCTCTTGCCGCGGCGCTGGCTGTCGCTTGCGCCGCAACATCTGCCTATGCCGACTGCGCCTCCGGCACCCCAGGCGGAGCGACACTCCGGGCGATCACCCAGGAGGTGAATGCCGCAAGGGCGCGCGCTGGCCTTCCCGCTGTGCAGACGTCATCCCGACTGGCGAGTGCCGCCCAGCGCTATGCCTGCCAGCTTGCGCGCACGGGCACCTTCGCCCATCGCGGACCGGACGGGTCGGACCTGCGGACGCGGGTATCTGCGGTGGGCTATCCCGCCTGCCGCGCGGCTGAGAATCTGGCGCTCGGGCATGACGCGGCCACGGTCGTCCCGGCCTGGATGGACAGCCAGGGGCATCGCCGCAACCTGCTGGATGCCGAAGTGCAGGACCTTGGCCTTGGCGTCGCCGTGGCCGGTGGTCGGCCCTATATCGTTCTCGTGCTTGGGCGGCCCTGCAACGCCCGCGCCTGATCGCGGCCCCTCTTCCGTTTCGCCAGCCGCCGCCCTAGGTTCGCCGCGACTGGCGGCGGATACCCGGACCATGCAGGCAGCCCTCGATCACATTGCGATTACTGCAGGCTCGCTCGAAGAAGGCGTGCAGTATGTCGCCGCCGTCCTCGGGGTCGACCTCGACCCTGGCGGCCAGCACCCGGCGATGGGGACGCACAATCGCCTGCTGTCCCTCGGCCCCGGCTGCTACCTCGAGGTCATCGCCCCCGATCCCGGCGCGCCCCACCCCGGCCGCCCGCGCTGGTTCCGGCTGGACGACCGCAAGGGCCCACCCCGGCTGACGAACTGGGTGCTGCGCACCGGTGATCTGGACACTGCGCTGTCGGTCTCGCCCGACGGGTCCGGCACACCGATGGCACTGTCCCGCGGGCAATTGTCCTGGCGCATGGCGGTGTCTGCGGAGGGGCATCTGCCCTTCGATGACCTGTTCCCGGCGCTGATCCAGTGGCAGGGCATCGCCCACCCGTCGCTGATGCTGCCGGACCGGGGCCTGCGTCTGACCGGCCTGGCCCTGATCCACCCCGATGCCGCACAGTTGGACCGCGCGCTGGAACCCTTCCGCCCGTTGCCCGATTTGGCCGTGATCCCCGGGGATGCGCCGCGCCTTGTCGCCCGCATCGACACACCGGCCGGTCCCCGCGAACTGGGTTGACATACGCGCGCGTAAAACCTGCCTGACAGCGGCGCTGCAACGCAGTATCCTGCCCTCATGTCGATCTGGACCCGCATCGCCGAGGCGCTGTCGGCCCTCGCCGCGGGCGAAGGGCTGGGCGCGGTGTTCGACCGGCTGCGCACACCGCCCGAGCGCAGTGTCGCCTTCACCATCGCGGTGATCGCGTTGGGCGCGAAGATGGCCAAGGCCGATGGCCGCGTGACCCGCGGCGAGGTGGCGGCCTTCCGGCAGGTCTTCACCATTCCCCCGGGAGAAGAGGCCAACGCCGCCCGCGTCTTCGACCTTGCCCGGACCGATGTCGCCGGGTTCGAGGACTATGCCCGCCAGATCAAGCGCATGTTCGGTGACGACCCCGACCACACGCTGTGGGACCTTCTGGAAGGGCTGTTCTATATCGCCGTGGCAGACGGCGAGTACCACGAGGCCGAGGATGCGTTCCTTGCCCGCGTCGCACAGATCTTCGGGATCGACGACCGGCGGTTCCGCTGCTTGCGGATGCGTTTCGTCCCGGACTACGGCAATGATCCCTGGACCGTTCTGGGCGTCGATCCGGGCACATCACTGTCGGATGCGCGTTCGGCCTGGCGGCAGATCGTGAAGGACAGCCACCCCGACCGGCTGATCGCGCGCGGCGTGCCCACCGAGGCGGTGAAACTGGCCGAGGCACGGCTCGCCGCGGCGAACCGCGCCTGGGAAGAAATCAGCGGCAAGGCGGCCTGATGGCGCCCGGTGTGGAACCGGCGGGGTCGGAACGCCCGCCGCATATCCTGCGGCTGGCCACCTGGAACGTCGAATGGTTCAGCCACCTGTTCGACCGGGACGACCGGCTCTTGCCCGACGACGGGCCATCGGGGCGCGAGGGCGTGACACGCGGCGACCAGCTGGCCGCGCTGGGTATCGTGTTCACCGCCATGGATGCCGACGCCGTGCTGATCGTCGAGGCCCCCGACACCAACCACCGCCGGTCCACGGTCCGTGCGCTCGAGGCTTTTGCGGCCTGGGCCGGCCTGCGCACCCGCGCCGTGCTGATGGGCTTTGCCAATGGCACCGAGCAGGAAATCGCCCTTCTCTACGATCCGTTCGTCATCTCTGCGCGCCACGATCCCATGGGCGACCCGAAGGGCCGCCACGAGGCACAGGATGCCCCCCGCTTCGACACCGAATTCCGCTGGGACCTGGACGCCGACGAACGACCCGAGACGATCACCTTCTCGAAGCCACCGCTGGAGGCGGCGGTGTCGCATCTGCCCACCGGGTTCGGATTTCGCCTGATCGGCGTACATGTGAAATCCAAGGCGCCGCATGGGGCGAAGCGGCCCGAGGAAGTGACGCGCATCGCCATCGAAAACCGCCGCAAGCAGATGGCTCAGTGCATCTGGCTGCGGCGCCGGTCCGAGGGGCACCTGGCGGCGGGCGAGCCGCTGGTGGTGCTGGGCGACTTCAACGACGGGCCGGGACTGGACGAATACGAGCGTCTGTTCGGGCGATCCGGGGTCGAAGTGGTGATGGGCGCGGGGCATGACGACATCCCGGATGCCGAGGCCGGAATGATGCTGTACGATCCGCACGCGCGGCAGGCCCTGACGCGCCGAGGTGGGGCGAACCCCGCGACGGCTCGGTTCTACATCCAGGAAGAGAACCGGTATCTGTCGGCCCTGCTCGATTACATCATGGTCTCGCCCGACCTGCGTGCGATGAACCCGTCCTGGCGGATCTGGCATCCGTTCGACGACCCTGCCTGTTACCGGACACTCGAGTTGCGCGAGGCCTTGCTGACCGCGTCCGACCATTTTCCGGTGACGCTGGACATTGCGCTGCCATCTTAAACCCGACGGTGGACGCGCCTATATTCAGGGCATGATTCGGATCACGACCTTTCTGCTGTGCGTCGCGCTGGCGGCCCCCGCTTCAGCGCAGGACACACCGACACCGCCCGAAGGCGACGGGACGCGCGACAGCCTGCGCGAAGGGCTGGGCCTGATGGAGCAGGGCACACGGCGCCTGCTTGAAGGGCTGCTGCGCGAGTTCGGATCGGCTGTCGAGGGGCTGGAGGAAGCGCTGCGTGACCTGTCGGCGTATCACCCGCCCGAGGTACTGCCGAACGGCGACATCATCATCCGCCGCCGAACGCCGCTGCTGCCGGAACCGGAAGACGACGGACCGGTTGACCTGTAGCGGTCCGCGACAGGGGGCTGTCTGCCCCCTGCGCCCGCGCGTCCCGCGCAGGCTACCCCCGAGGATATTTTTGCCACATCGAAGCCGGAAGCAGCGCGCGCGGCGCTAG
>CAYYOE010000224.1:0-5350 GCA_964473055.1 uncultured Rhodobacterales bacterium
CCCGCCGACCGGCTGACCCTGTCCCGCGCCCAGCGCGAGGAGATCGGCTCGCCCAGTCTGGCGCGCACGCGCGGTGCCTACACCACCGACGGCTGGACCGCGCAGCACCACGCCATCCTGCGTGCCGCGGCGCAGGACCCGGCCGTGGCCCGCATTTTCATCTTTCCCGGCGCCAAGGTCGCCATGTGCAACGCGGAAACCGGCGACCGCGCCTGGCTGCGCAAGATCCGGCCGTGGTGGGGCCACGACAGCCACTTTCACGTCCGCCTGAACTGCCCGCGCGGCGCCGGCATCTGCGAAAACCAGGATCCACCTCCCCCCGGCGACGGCTGCGCCGACGCGCAGGCCTGGGTGAACGACATCCTGAACCCGCCCCCGGCAGACCCAAACGCGCCCCGGCCCCAACCCCGACGCGAAATCATGCTTTCGGATCTGCCGCAGCGATGCACCGCAGTCCTTTCGCGCTGACCCTCCTTTTCCTCGCCGCCCTGCCAGCCGCAGCTGCCGACTATCTGGGCAGCTTCACCTGGCGCGACAACGATCCCCGCTTCGGCGGCTTCTCGGCGATCGAGGTCAGCGCCGACGGGGCCACTTTCCTTGCCGTGACCGATCAGGCCGATATCACCGCAGCCCGCTTCCGACGCGATGGCGACACGATCACCGGGATCGACCGCGCGCCGTTGATCCGGCTCCTGTCGTCGCGCGGCGAGCCCCTGACTGGCGTGGACGCCGATGCCGAAGGCATCGCCGTGGGTGCAGACGGCACGATCTATATCAGCTTCGAGGGCAATCACCGCGTCTCGGCCTTTGCCACGGTGTCCTCGCCGGCCACGCTTCTGCCCCGCCCGCCCGAGTTCCGCGCGCTGCAAAGGAACTCGGGGCTCGAGGCGCTTGCCATCGACGCAAGCGGCGCGCTTTACGCCATTCCCGAACGTTCGGGCCGTCTCGACCGGCCCTTTCCGGTCTATCGGTTTCAGGGAGGCACCTGGGACACACCTTTCGCCATCCCCCGCATCCCGCCCCACCTGCCCGTAGGTGCGGATTTCGGCCCGGACGGACGCCTCTATCTCCTTGAACGTCACTTCAGCGGCCTGTTCTTTCAGTCCAGGGTCCGCGCCTTCACGCTGGAAGGTGGCCGGATTGTGCTGGAACAGACACTGATCGAAACAACGCCGGGGCGGCACGACAACCTTGAGGGAATCTCGGTCTGGCAAGATGGTCAGGGCCGTCTCCGGCTGACGATGATCTCGGACGACAACTTCAACGTGTTCCAACGGACCGAGATCGTGGAATACGCGCTTCATTGACATTGCCCCATTCCCGGCGCTAGGGCGCGCTGTCCGGGCCAGCCTGGGCCAAGTCTCCGCGACCTTGTCAAAACGGAAACCCGCATGACCCGCCTTCTGCCCGGCATCCTTGCCATGGCCGCCGTCGTGGTGGCCTCGAATATCCTGGTGCAGCATCTGTTCGGCCAATGGCTGACCTGGGGCGCCTTCACCTATCCGCTCGCCTTCCTCGTCACCGACGTGATGAACCGCCTCTACGGCCCCGCCGCCGCGCGCCGCGTGGTGTTCGCGGGTTTCGTCACCGGCATCGCCTGTTCCGCCGTCGGCACCCAGATTGTGGGCGAGTTCGGCCCGCTGGTGACCTGGCGCATTGCGCTGGGGTCGGGTGTGGCATTCCTGACGGCGCAGCTGCTGGATGTCGCCATCTTCGACCGATTGCGCCGGGGCCCGTGGTGGCGTGCGCCGCTGGCCTCGACAATGGCCGGATCGGCTGTCGACACGGCGCTGTTCTTCACCATCGCCTTCTCTGGCTGGCTGGTCTTCATCGAACCCGGCAACGACGTTTCCTGGGCGAACGAGGTTCTGCCGGTCCTGGGCCTTGGCCCTGCATCACCGCTCTGGGTCTCGCTCGCCATTGCGGACTTTGCGGTGAAACTTGCCCTTGCGCTTATCGCGCTGGTGCCTTTCCGCCTCATTATTGGGCAGCGGGGTGCAGGGGTTGCGTGAATTTACTTGACCTACACCATATCTGTGCCAACCTTACGTCATCGGCAACTTTTTGAAAGGAGGTGGTCCAGTGTCTAGAGGGATATTGGGGTATGGTGTCGGGACAGTCGGGGGGACATTGGCCTAGGGGCAGCCTCCTCGGTCGAACATCCCTGATTGGGCCGCAGTCCTAACTGGCCCATCTCCGTAGAACTCGGGAGGCCCGCGCGAAAGCCGGGCCTTTCTCGTTGGAACACCCGTCAAACGGCCGCCCATGCTGCGCATCACCGACGACATCAGTATCGCCGACTGGGAACTGAGCGAGCAGTTCATCCGCGCTTCCGGTCCCGGTGGGCAGAACGTCAACAAGGTGTCCACCGCCGTCGAACTGCGCTTCGAGGCCGAGCGCAGCCCGCATCTGCCGCCATGGGTGAAGACGCGGCTCAGGGCGCTGGCCGGACGCCGCTGGACACTCGATGGCGCCATCGTGATCCAGGTGGACGACACCCGCAGCCAGGCCCGAAACCGCCAGATCGCCCGCGACCGGCTGGCCGAACTGATCATTGCCGCAACCCACCGCCCGAAACGCCGCATCGCCACCAAGCCCACGCTCGGCAGCCAGCGCCGTCGCCTTGCTGCCAAGGCGAACCGAGGCACGGTCAAGGCCTTGCGCGGCGTCGTGGATCCCGAGGGCTGACCTCTGCGCCCTTCCCCCTGACGCGCCATCTGCTAGGAAACGTGACAGGGACAGCGAAACGGGGACAGGGGTGGACCTCGAAACCCAGGCCTTGATGGAACGACGGCGTCGCCTGATGGGGCCGAACGTCACCACGTTCTATGACGACCCCGTACACATCGTGCGCGGACGAGGTGTCTGGTTGTGGGATCGCGCCGGCACCCGGTATCTGGACCTCTACAACAACGTGGCCCATGTCGGGCACTGTCACCCGACGGTGGTTCAGGCCATCGCGAGCCAGGCCGCGACGCTGAACACCCATACACGTTACCCGCACACCCTGGTCCTCGATCTGATCGAGGCGCTGGGCGCGCGGCTGAATCACGGCATTAGCCAGGCCATCCTGACCTGCACCGGGTCCGAGGCGAACGACGTCGCCATCCGCATGGCGCAGGCGACCACCGGGAAAGTCGGACTGGTTGCGACCGACAACACCTACCACGGCAACACCGCCGCCGTGTCACAGCTGAACTCCCGTCGCCCGCCCATCGGCGGGGCCGCGCCGCACATCCGGCTTGTTCCGGCGCCCGACCGGCTGGCCCCCGTGGGCGGCACCGCCGAGGGGCAGGCGCAGGCTTTCGCGGCCCATGTCGCGCGCGCCATCGCGGACCTCGAAGATCGCGGTGCCGGTTTCGCGGGGCTGATCCTCTGCCCGGCGTTCTGTAATGAAGGTCTGACGGTGATGGACCCGGGGTTCCTTGCCCCGACCGTTTCGGTGGTGCGTCGGGCGCGCGGGGTCATCATCGCGGATGAGGTGCAGCCGGGCTTCGGCCGCCTGGGGTCGATTTTTTGGGGGCATGACTGGATCGGCCTTGCCCCCGATATCGTGACAATGGGCAAGCCCATGGGCAACGGCCACCCGGTCGCCTGCGTCATGTCGAAACCCGACGTCATGGCCGATTTCCGCGAGGTCTTTCCCTACTTCAACACCTTTGGTGGCAACCCCGTGTCCGCGGCGGCGGCCCTGGCTGTGCTGCAAGTCATCGGGGACGAGGGGTTGCAGGAAAACGCCGCGCGGATCGGGGCACGCCTGCTGGACGGATTGCGCAGCCTGTCGCACCCGGCCATCGCCGATGCGCGCGGGATCGGCCTGTTCCTCGGCCTCGAACTGGTGGATGCGGACGGCCAACCCGATGGCGCCCTTGCCGCAAGCGTTGTGAACGGACTGCGTCGACAGGGTGTGCTTGCCGGCGTCATGGGCCGCGCCAACCACATCGTGAAGCTGCGCCCGCCGATGACGATCGGCCCCGAAGAATCGGACATGGCCATCGACCGCCTCGGCCACATACTGCGAACCCTGCGATGACGGACGCGCCTGCCCTTGCCGCACTCCATGCTTGGGGTGCGCCGTCCGCTCACCCGCAACGCGTGGCCGAGCGGGAGAACATTGTCTACCGCGTCCGCCTCACTGACGGGCGGGAAGCTGCGTTGCGCCTGCATCGGCCCGGCTATCAGTCGGCCGAAGCGATCGAGGCCGAACTGATCTGGACCGAAGCCCTTGCCGAAGCCGGCTTCCCCTGTCCGCGCCCGTTCCGCACCCTGACCGGGGCGCTGCTTGGCGAACCCGGTGGCGAACGTCTGGCCTCGATGGTCTCGTGGATCGAGGCTGCGCCGATGGACCCGTCCCCGGTCAACTTCCGCCGCCTTGGCCACCTGCTGGCGGGGCTTCACGCGGTGACTGACACGCTCGCCCTGCCGCGCTTGACGCGGCCCGCCTGGGATGCGGATGCTTTCCTGTCCGACAGTCCGCGCTGGGGCCGTTTCTGGCAGAATGAAACGCTGAACGGGCCGGAACAGACCCTGCTTCTGGCCGCCCGCGACGCCGCCCGCGACGCACTCGCTGCGCGTGGGAAGGGCGATGTTGGTCTGATTCATGCCGATGTGCTCGCGGAAAACCTGCTCGACGACGGTGACAGGCTATGGCTGATCGACTTCGATGATGCGGGCTACGGCGACCGGTTGTACGACCTCGGCACAGCACTGGTGGGGCACTGGGAACGGCCGGATCTGCCCACCCTGACCGACGCGCTTCTGGATGGCTATGCCGCCCGCCGCCCCCTCCCTGCCGACGTGGGCATGGTGCTGCCGCTGTTCACGTTGCTCCGCGCGCTGGCGTCCTGTGGCTGGGGTATCGCCCGGCTACCGCCCGGCGACCCACGCCACCGCCCATATGCTGCCCGCGCCCTGGCCTTGGCGCGCGCGTGGATGGAATGATCCGCTACACCACCACTTCGACCGCATTCTGCGCCCCCACGCCGAACACGCGGCGATAGCGCGCGATCTCGTCCGCCGGGCCGGTCGCCTTGTTGGGGTTGTCCGACAGCTTCACCGTCGGTCGCCCGTTCGCATGGGTTGCCTTGCACACCAGGCTGAACGGGGCCAGCGCATCGCCGTCCACGAGCCCCCGGAAGTCGTTGGTCAACAGCGTGCCCCATCCGAAGGACACCTTCACCCGGCCGCGGAACCGCGCGGCCAGCCGTTCGATCACGTCCACATCGAGCCCGTCCGAGAAGATCACGAGCTTCTCGCGCGGGTCCTCGCCGCGGGCCTGCCACCAGCGGATCGCGGTTTCCGCCCCTTCCACCGGATCGCCCGAATCGATGCGCACGCCGGTCCAGCCCGC
>CAYYOE010000225.1:0-5350 GCA_964473055.1 uncultured Rhodobacterales bacterium
GCCAGATCGCCATCGCCTCGTCCGAGGTGATGTAGTCCATGAACTTCACCGCCGCGTCATAGGCCGCGCCTTCTGCCTTCGTGGTGATCGCGTTCACCCAGTAGCTGGCGTAGTTCGATTGCGTCCCGTCCGGTCCCGCGGGCAGTTCTGCCACGCCCCAGTCAAGACCACGGGTGTCACGCAGCGCCCCGATCCGGAACGATCCGTCGATATGGAATGCAGCCCGACCCGCGCGGAATGCTGCCTGCGGTTCATCCATGAAGCCCACCGCCGTCACGCCATGTTCGGTCTGCAGCGCGGTATACCACTCCAGCGCGGCCAGGCCCGCCTCCGAGTTGTAGGTGACTTCGGTGTAGTCCTCGTTGTAGGGCGCGCCGCCGAACTGGCGCACCAGCACCTCGCGCCACCAGTGGTGGTCCTGCGCGGTCATGCCGGTGGTGAACCCTGCGGTGGTGATGTTGCCCGCGCCGTCCTTTTCGGTGGTGGCCTTCGCCATCTCCAGCAGCTCGTCCAGCGTGGTGGGGGGCGCGGTGATGCCGGCGCGTTCCAGCAGGCGCTTGTTGTAGAACAGCGCCAGCGACCGGACGGCCGTCGGCAGTGCCCAGTAGGCGCCGTCCTGCTTCATCGCGCTGACCATCGGGAAGAATTCGGCCTCGATCCGTTCCGGCGCGAAGACGTCGGTGGGCAACGGCTGGATCAGGTTCGCGGCCACATAGTCGTTCAGCCAGCCGTAGAACAGCTGCACCACGTCGGGCCCTTCACCGGCGGGGATCGCGGCGGCCACCTTGGTGCGGTAATCGGCATAGGGGAAGTGGGTGTGCCGCACCGTGACGCCGGGGTTCGCCGCCTCGAAGTTCGCGATCAGCGTGTCCATCGCGGTCACGCGCGCCTCGAAGAAATACTGCCAGTATTCCAGTTGCACCTGCGCGTTTGCCCCGCCGGTGCCGACCAGAAGTGCCGCCGTCGCGCCCATCAGCGCCGTCCGCATTCCCTTCGCCATTGTCGTCTCCCTGAAAGATTGCTTGCGGCGCCGTCGATGAGTCGCGGCCCCCTGCGCAGATGATTAAGTCAAGCCAGTTGAGCGATCAAGCTAATTGAGTTAATCGCGACACATGGACACCCGCACGGCCCTGCTGCCCGATTCCACTGACCGGCCCTCGGGGTCGAACGCCGGTCGCAGCCGCGCGTGGAACCGGGGGCTGGTGCTGGGACTGATCCGGTCTGGCGCCGCGACTGGACGAGCCGAGATTGCGCGCGCCTCCGGACTGACCACGCAGGCAGTGTCGAACATCATTGCCGACCTCCTGGGTGCGGGCATGATCCGCGAGGCCGGGCGACGCACGGCAGGCCGTGGCCTGCCGGTCATTCAGTACGCGATCGAGGCGGGCGGGGGGCATGCCCTGGGGTTCGAGGTGCGCCCCGATGCGCTGCGGGCCGCGCTAATGGATCTGTCCGGGGCGTCTGCCTGGCAGCATAGGGTGGCCCTGTCCCGCGCCGACCCTCCGACCGTTGCAGCAGCCGTTGCCGGCCTCCGCGATGCGGCGCTGGCGACATCCGGCGTTTCCCCGGAAAGCCTGCTGGGCGCGGGCATCGTCATGCCGGGCCCGTTCTCGGCCACCGGGCTGGCCGATGCGGCGACCGAGCTGCCCGGCTGGTCGTCCGTGGTGCCGCGCGATGTCTTTGCCGGGGCGCTGGGCCTTGACGTGGTGGTCGAGAACGACGCCAACGCCGCCGCCGTGGCCGAACGGGTGATGGGCGTGGCGCGCGGCCTGTCGTCCTATGCCTATCTGTATTTCGGCGCGGGTCTGGGCCTTGGGTTGCTGTCCGACGGGCGGCTGGTCCGCGGCGCCCTCGGCAACGCGGGCGAGATCGGGCACATCCCGGTCAACGGGCGGCGGCTGGAAGATGTGGCCAGCCGCCATGCGCTGGCGCGGCGACTGGCCGCGGCCGGTCTGCCCGGCGCGACAGTCGAGGATATCGCGGCGGTCGTCGACCACCCCGCAACGGTCGCCTGGCTGGACGCGGCGGCCGACGCGCTGGCCCAGGCCGTCCTGATGCTGGAGAACCTGCTCGATCCAGAGACGGTGATCCTGGGCGGCGCCCTGCCCGACGCCCTGATCGACAGCCTGATCGCGCGGATCCGGCTGTCGGACGCCTCGCTCGCCAATCGGCCGAACCGCCAGACGCCGCGCCTGATGCGCGGGGCGTCCGGGCGCCTGACCGCCGCGCTGGGCGCGGGCGCACTGGTGCTTGACCGCGCGTTCACCCCCCGGATCACCGCCTGACACCGTCCTTGGGCCCTTCCTTTCCAGCCGGAGCCACCCGATGCCGTTGACCGCCCGCGACCGAATCCTGCAGGACCACCTGCGCCCGCGCATCGCCGAGATGTGGTTCGCCCTGATCGCCCTGCGCCAGGTGACGTCCTTCATGCAGTCGGGCGCGCATCCCGACGACGAGACATCCGCCATGCTGGCCGCCATGCGGTTCCGCGACGGGCTGTCCACGTCCTATGTCTGCTCGACCCGGGGCGAAGGCGGCCAGAACGACATCGGCACCGAGGCGGGCCATGCCCTGGGCGCCCTGCGCACCGCCGAGATGGAACGTGCGGCCGAACGGCTCGACATGCGGATGTGGTGGCTGTCGGACAGCCCTGGCGACAGCATCACCGACTTCGGCTTTTCGAAATCAGGCCCCGACACCCTGCGCCGCTGGGACGAGGACCGGGCGCTGGCGCGCTTTGTCCATGTCCTGCGGGCCGAGCGCCCGGATATCCTGTGCCCGACCTTCCTCGACGTGCCGGGGCAGCACGGGCACCACCGCGCGATGACCGCGCTGGCCTACCGCGCGGTCGAGGCCGCGGCAGACCCGGCCTATCCGGGCGAGGGCGTGCCCTGGCAGGTGGCCAAGCTGTATCTGCCGGCCTGGGGCGGGGGCGGCACGGCCTATGACGACGAGGTGCCGCCGCCCTCCGCCACGGTCACGGTGGCGGGCAAGGGCTGCGATCCGGTCAGCGGCTGGTCCTGGGAACGGATCGGCCAGCAATCGCGCGCGTTCCACTTGACGCAAGGCATGGGCGCCTGGGTGGCGCCCGGCGCGGAACGCGACTGGCCACTGCACCTGGCACTCAGCCGGGTGGGTGCGGATGCAGGCGCGGTCACCGACAACCTGCCGCGCACCCTGGCCGACATCGGCCTGCCCGAGGCCCAGCACACCATCGACGCCGCCATCGCGGCCTTCCCCGATACGGACGCCGTGGCGCGCCATGCGGGCGAGGCGCTGGCCATGCTGCACGACGCCCGGATCGCGCCCGAACACGCGCACCGTGTGGACCGCAAGCGGCGCGAGCTTGCGCGCGTCCTGCGGCTGGCGGCCGGGGTTGATGTGCGCGGCCGTCTGGCGGCGGACTGGCTGGTCCCGGGCACAGCCGTGGGGCTGGAGGTCGAGGCCCGGCAAGGCCATGCAGAGGGCCTGACCGTGGTGCCCGACGTGCCCCCCGGCTGGGCGCATTCGGATGGCACCCTGACAGTGCCCGACGATGCGCCCCCGTCCGACCCCTATCCGGTCGCCTTCGACCCGCTGGACCCGGCCGCGCCTTGCCTTCGAGTGGTGTTCACCGTGGCCGGGCATCCGGTCGAGGATCGCCTCCCGCTGGAAGTGCCGCCCGTGGTCCTGCCCGACCGTGCGGCAACCGTCACGCCCGCCGCCGCCGTCCTGAACCTGACACGCGACCCCGCGCCGCTGGCCGTGGCGCTGTCCGGGCTGCGGCCCGCAATTGCGTCGCCCGGTTTCGCCCTGCCCGACGGCTGGTCGCAGACTTGGAACGGCCCGCGCGCGACCCTGACCCCGCCCTCTGCCCCTGCCCCGGGCGTCATGGTGCTGCCCCTGATGCTGGATGGCGCGGCGGCGCGGTCGGAACGGCGGCTGACCCATCCCCACACCGCGCCGCGCCTTGTCACCCAACCCGCGCAGATCCGCGTACTGACGGTGACGGCGGCGCTTGCACCGGCGCGCATCGGCTATGTCGGCGCGGGCAATGACCGGGTCGGGCACTGGCTGGCGGCACTCGGGGCCGAGGTGGTCGAACCCGACGATGCCACGCTGGCCGACGCGGGCGCGCTGGCCGCCTTCGACGTGCTGGTGATCGGGGTCTTTGCCTTCCGCTTCCGCCCGGGCCTTGCCGCCGCCGCCCCCGCCCTGCGCGCCTGGGTTCAGGCGGGCGGCACGCTGGTGACCCTCTACCACCGCCCCTGGGACGGCTGGGCGCCCGACGCCACCCCGCCCCGGCGGCTGGAAATCGGGCAACCGTCCCTGCGCTGGCGGGTGACGGACGCGGGCGCCGAGGTGACGCACCTTGCCCCCGATCATCCGGTCCTGACCGGCCCGAACCGCATCGGGCCGGACGACTGGGACGGCTGGGTCAAGGAACGCGGGCTCTACTTCGCCAAATCCTGGGATGCCGCCTATACGCCGCTGCTGTCCATGGCCGATCCGGGTGAGTCACCGCATAAGGGCGCGCTTCTGTCCGCCGACATCGGGCGCGGGCGGCACAGCCATGTGGCGCTGGGCCTGCATGTGCAGATGGAGGCGCTGGTGCCCGGCGCCTTCCGCCTGATGGCCAACCTGATCGCGCCCCGCGTGCCGCCCACGTTGCGCCGACAATGACCGACACGGTCGCTCCCCCGCGCGACAACCTGCGCGCGGCGGGGTTCCTGATCGCCGACATGTCGCTGAACATCTGGGCGCTGACCATCGTCAAGGCAATGGGTGCGGACTATCCGGCGGTGCAACTGGTGTTCCTGCGCGCGCTGGTGGGACTGGTGGTGATCGCCCCCTGGGTCTGGCGCGAGCGGGGGGCCTTTGCGGCCACGGGCGACCTGGGCCTGCACGCGGTGCGCGTGGGGCTGTCGACCGTGACGCTGGCCACCAGCTTCTACGCCATCGCGCGCGTGCCTTTCGCACTGTTCACCGCCGTGAACTTCACCCGGCCGATCCTTCTGATGCTGATGGCCGCGCTCTTCCTGCGCGAGGTGATTACCGGCCGACAGTGGCTGGCGGCGGCTGTCGGTCTGGTCGGCGCGCTGGTGGCGGTGGGGCCGGTGGACCCGGCGGCGGGCTGGGGGCTGATCGCGCTGGTGTCCACCGTCGTGACCGGAACCGCGGCGGTGATCGTGACGCGGCGACTGTCGGGCTGCCCGGCGGTGGTGCTGATGGCGTTCTACACCGGGGGCCTTGCGCTGGCCTCGGCGCCCTTCGCGCTGGCGGGATGGCAGGCGGTGCCCCCGGCCGACCTGCCAGTGCTGCTGGCCGTTGGGCTGTTCGCGCAGGCGGGGCAGTTGTTCTTCCTGCGCGC
>CAYYOE010000226.1:0-5292 GCA_964473055.1 uncultured Rhodobacterales bacterium
GGCCAGCGGCAGGTGGTCGAGCCCGTCGCCGAAGAATTCCACGAACTTGCCCACCACGCCCTTGGCGCGCAGCAGTTGCACGACCTTGAGGACAAGGTCGGTCGCGGTGGTGCCCTCGACCATGCGCCCGGTCAGTTCGAACCCCACGACCTCGGGGATCAGCATCGACACGGGTTGGCCCAGCATCGCGGCCTCGGCCTCGATCCCGCCGACGCCCCAGCCCAGCACCGCGAGGCCATTGACCATGGTGGTGTGGCTGTCGGTGCCCACCAGCGTGTCGGGGTAGGCGACGGTCGCGCCCTGCTGGTCGGTGTCGGTCCAGACGGCCTGGGCCAGGTATTCCAGGTTGACCTGGTGGCAGATGCCGGTGCCCGGCGGCACCACGCGGAAGTTGCGGAACGCCGACTGGCCCCACTTCAGGAAAACATAGCGTTCCATGTTGCGTTCGTATTCGCGATCGACGTTCATCTGGAACGCGCGGGGGTTGCCGAATTCGTCGATCATCACCGAGTGGTCGATGACCAGGTCCACGGGGTTCAGCGGGTTGATCTGCTGCGCGTCGCCGCCCAGCGCCTTGATCCCGTCGCGCATGGCGGCCAGGTCCACTACGGCCGGAACGCCGGTGAAATCCTGCATCAGGACGCGGGCGGGGCGGTATGCGATCTCGCGCGGGTTCTTGCCGCCGTTCGCGGCCCAGTCGGAAAAGGCGCGGATGTCGTCGAGCGTGACGGTGCGCCCGTCCTCGAACCGCAGCATGTTTTCCAGCACGACCTTCAGGCTGGCCGGAAGGGCCGTGAACTGGCCCAGTCCAGCCGCTTCGGCCGCAGGGATCGCGTAGTAGGCGACGGTCTGGCCGCCCGCCGTCAGGGTCTGGCGGGTCTTGGCGCTATCGTGTCCGACGGTGATGGGCATGGGCGTGCTCGCTTTCGCTGGAATGGCTTGCGGAACGGGTAGGTCTGCCCCGTCACGGGGCGGCGTTACCCCGTCATTGCCCCAAGGACGACAGGCGATCAAGGGGGGTGCGACGAAATTGTATGCCATTGTGTACCGAAATTAGTCACCTTCAGGTCACGTCTTCGGGCGTCGGGGGTGCGGATGCCTCGCAGAACCTTGATTGGCGCGGGCGGACGGGCAGGACTAAGCCCGAAGCGTGCGGCGAAACGGGATGGTGGCGATGGTGCGATGGTTGGCGGGGGTGGTTGTGTCGGTGGGCCTGATGGCGGGCACGGTGCTGCCCGTGGCGGCCGACGACCATCCGGTGGTCGTCGAACTGTACACCAGCCAGGGCTGCTCGTCCTGCCCGCCCGCCGATGAGATGTTCCGCGATCTGGCGGCGCGTGAGGACGTGATCGCCCTGTCGCTTCATGTAGACTACTGGGACTACATCGGCTGGGCCGACACCTTCGCGCGCCCCGAATTCACCGAGCGGCAGCGGGCCTATGTGGCCGCTGCAGGCGAAGCCATGGTCTTTACCCCGCACATGATCGTCGGGGGGGCGGTTCATCTGGCAGGCGTCAAGCCGATGCGGCTGGCCGACGCGATCCAGCGGCTGCGGTCCGGGCCGCCGCCCGTTGTCCTGACGATCCGGCGCGAAGGGTCAGAGATCGAAATTGCGGCCGAGGCGCGCACCGGCGAGCCGGGGACCATGGATGTGCAACTCGTGCGCTACATCGCGGAAGAGACGGTGCGGATCGGCCGGGGCGAGAATGCCGGGCGCACGGTCACCTACGCCAACATCGTGACGCAACTGGACACGCTGGGCACCTGGGACGGGCGCGCGCCGCTGGTCATGCGCGTGGCGATCGACGGGCGGCCCGACCCGGTGGTGGTGATCCTGCAACGTCAGGGTCACGGGCCCGTGGTG
This sequence comes from uncultured Rhodobacterales bacterium, assembly GCA_964473055.1. Classification (GTDB taxonomy): domain Bacteria; phylum Pseudomonadota; class Alphaproteobacteria; order Rhodobacterales; family Rhodobacteraceae; genus UBA996. Next base: position 1,865 of record CAYYOE010000226.1, read on the forward strand.
GCCGCCGCGCGCCTGCGCTGATGGCGAGCCTGGCGGCCGGGTTTCCAGCGTCGGTGAATCCAGAACCACTGGTCCATGTGGTCGCGCACCAGCGCTTCCAGGCTGGCGTTCAGCGCGCGTGTCATGGTTTCGGGGTCGGTGTGGGGGATCGGGTCTTCGACCCGGATCTCGAAGGACAGGCCATCGGGCTGGCGGATGCCGTAGATCGGGACAAGGGCCGCGCCGTACTTCAGCGCCATTTCGGCGGCGGACAGCGCGGTGGGGGCGGGCTTGCCGAAGAAGGGCAGGGCGGGGCCATGGCTCATGTACTGGTCCACCACCATGCCGACCATGCCGCCCGACTTCAGGAACCGCACCATCTGGGCCAGGCCGCGCCGGCCGCGTTCGAACAGCGGCGTGCCGATCGAGGCCATGGCGGCGACGTAGTGGGCATTGAAGAAGGCGTTCTGCATGGGGTTGTAGAGGCCGCCCACGCGGTAGCCCTGCGCGATAAGCCAGGCGCGGGGGGCGTCGTAGTTGCCGAAATGCCCGGTCACGAGGATCACAGGACGGCCCTCGCGCCCTGCCTGCAACAGCGCATCCACCCCCGGCCCTTGCGGCGTCAATGACCGGATCCGGTCGACGAAGTCGCCCCCGGAGTAGATCTCGATGATGGCGCGGCCCGCGTTGTCGGGGACGGCCCGCATCAGGCGCCGCACCTCTGCCGGGGGCAGGTCGGGCAGCACATGGGCCAGGTTGGCGCGCACCCGCTGGTGATAGCCCGCAGCCGGCGCCACGATGCGCGCCATGAAGGCGCCGAACAGCGGCACCCGCCAACGGTAGGGAAGCGCAAGGGCCAGCCGGATGACGGCATGGACAAGGGCATTGGTCAGGCGGTCTGTCCTGCTGCTCTTGTCACCGCCCTCGGGGACATCCGCTGTCCGGTCGTCCGGTCGCGGATCGCCGCTGTCCCTGTCCAAGCCCGACCCTCCGCTGTGCGGTGATCGCAGATAAGGCCTTTGCCGGGTCGGAGCAACCCGGGGCACGGCGCTCTGGCATGGCGGAGCTTCGATCGCGGCCCTATTCCTCGTCTTCCTCGGACAGGAAGGTGATCTCGGCGGCGGCCTCCATTTCCCGGATGGCGGCCACGACGGTCGAGAACGCCTCTTCCGCCGCGGCGTCCTTGATCGCGCCCAGCGCCTCGGCGTCTTCCTTCAACTGCTGCGCGAGGCGCTGCGACATGTTGGCCAGCAGGAATTCGGCGGTCCTCGGGTCGCGCGCCAGGGCGGCGGCCAGCGCCGTGGTCATCGCCTTGCCGTCCACCGCCTTGACGATCTTGGGCACGTCGCGCGGCGGAATGCGGGCTGGGATGTTGGCGAAGGTGAAGATCGCCTTGCGCACCTCGTCAGCAAAGCCCTTGTCGACCTCGTCCAATCCGGCCAGCATGTCGTCGCGCGTGGCCGAGGGCGATGTGTTCAGGATTGCACCCACGCGCTGCACCGGGCCGGTGTCGAAGGCGCGTAGCGGCTGCGCGTCCAGCTGTTCGGCCACGGCGATGCCGATCTTCTGCACCGTCGCGGGCTTGATCGCGCCGGTCTGGCTGACCGCGTAGGTGATCGCGCGGGCGCGCGGGCCCGGAAGGCGGCCCAGGATTTCCGCCGCCTTCTGCACCTTCAGCTTGGCGATCAGAACGGCGCAGACCTGCACGCTTTCACGCTCGAACACCGGCATCAGCTTGTCCGTCTCAAGGTCGGACAGCCGGGGCCATGGATCGGTGTTGGATTGCAGGCCCAACTGCTTGCGCAGCCGGCTGGCGGTGGCGGGGCTGATCGTGCCGTCGAGAATAGCGAGCGCGCCGGCGATATCTTCGGGGAACGTCAGGCCGATCGCTTCCAGCTCGGTCACGAATTCGTCGATCACCGCCTTCAGCGTCACCCGGTCGACATGCCGCAGCCCCGACAACTCTCGCGCAAGGTCGGCCTGCATCCCTTCGGGCAGGCCCACCAGCGACAGGGGCACGCCTTCGGCCAGCAGCAGGCGGACGATCACGGCGGCCTTCTGCCGGCGCGTCAGGGACGTCGCCTGCCGGAGCGACGGCACGCCGAAGCCACCCGAGCCATTGCCAAAGCTGTCGTCGTCGAACCCGGTGCCCGGGTCGTTCCACGCTGTCAGATCGCCGTCCATCCTGCCCTCGCCTTCATGCCGGGCATCTATGGCACGGCAGCGGTTAATGCGCGGTTTGGCCTCTCGCCTGTCTGGCATTTGAAAGCCGGCTGCCGGTCCTTCTTCATCCCGGCAGGGTCCGCAAGGAGGGTGTCGCGCGGGTTGGCCCTGCGGACGGAGCAGACCTTCTGGCCTTGCAACGATTGTTCGGCCACCCCGCCCGGATCAGCCGCGAAAGCCACCCGGGCTGCAGAAGGCCGAGGGGGGCGGCCGAAAAGCAAATGGCCCGACCGCATCGTGCGGCCGGGCCATTCCGCCCGTCACCGGGCAGGTCGTGAACGCGTCGCCTTGGCGGCGTCAGCTGGTGGTCTGCGGCACACATGCGCCGCGCTCGGCGTCCCACACGGTCCCTTCCACACAGCTCATCGCCGTGGTCGGCGTCATCTTCATGTCCGAGCACATGGCCGAGGCCGACACGGCGGGCACAAGTGCCAGAACGGCGGCGGCGAAGGCAGTCCTGATCTTCATGGGTCTCTCCCTGTTGCGCTACGTCCGGAAGGGTAGCACGACATGACCTTGCGTCAAACGCGTGGTTTCAGGAATTTCCGAACACGCGGGCGAAAATCGTGTCGACGTGCTTCAAATGATAGCCAAGGTCGAATTTTTCAGCGATCTCGGCCTCGGACAGGGCGGCGCGCACGTCAGGGTCGGCCGTCAGTTCGGCGCGGAAGTCGGCGCCCTGTTCCCAGACCTTCATCGCGTTGCGCTGCACCAGGGCATAGGCATCTTCCCGACTGACGCCCTTCTGGGTCAGCGCCAGCAGCACGCGCTGGGAATGGATCAGGCCCTTGAAGCGGTCCATGTTGGCCTGCATCCGGTCGGGGTAGACGACCAGTTTCTCGATCACCCCGGTCAGGCGGGTCAGCGCGAAATCGAGCGTGATGGTGGCATCGGGCGCGATCATGCGTTCGACGCTGGAATGGCTGATGTCGCGTTCGTGCCAGAGGGCCACGTTTTCCAACGCGGGAACGACCATGCCGCGCACGAGCCGCGCAAGGCCCGTCAGGTTCTCGGTCAGGACTGGGTTGCGCTTGTGCGGCATCGCGCTGGACCCCTTCTGCCCGGGGCTGAACCATTCCTCGGCCTCCAGCACCTCGGTCCGCTGCATGTGGCGGATCTCGGTGGCGATGTTTTCCACCGAACTGGCGATGACGCCCAGGGTGGCGAAGAACATGGCGTGCCGGTCGCGCGGGATGACCTGGGTGGAGATCGGTTCGGGCGTCAGG